>JAITPZ010000082.1 GCA_031289165.1 Synergistaceae bacterium | reverse complement strand
CCTGTCGGGTTGCTGAGGCCGATTCCCATGGTGGCGTGGATTCCCATACTCATCCTTCTGCTGGGCATCGACGAGGGTTCTAAAATCGTGCTGATCGCGATTGGCACTTTCTGGCCCGTGCTTCTCAACACGAGCAGGGGAATCCGCAGCGCCGACAAAAAACTTCTGGAGGTCGGCGTCATTCTGGAGAAAAGCAGAACCCAGATGCTGAGGAAGGTCATATTGCCCTCCGCGATACCGTACATCTTCACGGGAATACGTCTTGGCGTCGGCAACGCCTGGTCCTGCGTCGTGACGGCGGAAGCTATCGCGGCGGCGACGGGCATCGGATACGTCATCATGTACGCGAGAGAGCTTCTTCAGCCTGACGTTCTGCTTGTTGGGGTGATGACCATCGGTATCGTAGGGCTGTTGCTGGATCTCGTTCTGCAGCAGGTCGAAAAACGCGCGCTCCGCTGGAACGAGCCCGAAGAAAACGGATAGAGTCCGTACACGATGGCCGACGACAAAAGCGTGGATATCATTGGAGTATCGAAGACGTTCCGGGTGGACGCGGGAGAGTTGCAGGTGCTCCGCGAAAGCGACCTGCGCATCGAGAGCGGCGAGTTTGTCAGCATCGTGGGAACGAGCGGCTGCGGCAAAAGCACCTTTCTCAGAATCATCTCCGGACTCGAGACGGCGACGACCGGAGAGGTTCGCACAGGAGGGCGCAGGGTGGAGCGCCCGAGCGTGATGACGGGCCTTATTTTCCAGGAATCCCGGTTGTTCCCCTGGCTCACCGTGGAGCAAAATATCGAGTTCGGCCTCCATCAAAAGATCGACAAAAAGCGCCGAAAGGCCTCCGTCGAGGAATATGTCGGACTGATGGGGCTCAGGGGCTTCGAGAAGGCTCTGCCCAGGCAGCTCTCCGGGGGAATGCAGCAGCGCGTAAGCATCGCTCGCACGCTTATCAACAGGCCCGACGTGCTCCTGCTGGACGAACCGTTCGGCGCGCTGGACGCGCTCACCCGGATTCATATGCAGAACGAAATTCTGAGGATCCGGGAGGTGGGGCATTCCACCATGATTCTCGTGACGCACGACGTGGACGAGGCGATTTTTCTGAGCGACCGGATCGTCATCCTGTCTGACCGTCCGGGTGAGATCAAAAAGATCATCCCCGTCGACATCTCCCGCCCTCGAGATCGCAGCAGCGTGCGCTTCATGGAAATCCGCAGAGAAATTTACACGGAATTTTTCGAGGACTCCACTCTGTCCATTGAATATTACGTATGATTCAGGAGATTGATCGAGGGCGAAATAAAATTCCCTGACAACCCCCGAAGGCTGACTATAATGGTCTAACCCTATATAACTTATATTTCATATAAGTTAAAAATTAAAAATGGAGCGGAGTAATTTTATGCCGAAGAGTGCTACTGACGTCCGCATTTCGTCCTCGCCCTGCGCGGGGGAAAATTTTCTCTGGTGTTTCTATCTGTTCTGTCGAGCGTCCCGGTTGAGGGTCGCGCGAGGTTTCCCGGGCCGATCGGGAGTTACGCCCGTTTCGGCGAACAGACGGTACAGATAACCCAGGAGGTTATTATGAAAAAAATAATATTCGCGTTGTTTGCGATTTTCGTGTTCCTGCCCGCGTTGGTGCTTTTGGTCGGGCCTGACGCCGCATGGGGCGGCACGGTGGAGATCGTGAACGTCTCTTACGATCCCACGAGGGAGCTTTATGAGGCTTTCAACAGGCAGTTTGCGGCATACTGGAAGGAGAAAACGGGCGCGGAGGTCGTCGTCACGCAGTCGCACGGCGGCTCCGGTTCGCAGGCCCGTTCCGTGATAGAGGGCAATAAGGCCGACGTCGTTACGCTGGCGCTGGCATACGACATAACGGCCATCGAGAAATCGGGGCTTATAAAGCCGGGCTGGCAGGCCGAGTTTCAAAAGAACAGCGCGCCCTACACGTCGATCATCGTGTTCCTCGTCCGCAAGGGCAATCCAAAGGGCCTGAAGGACTGGGGAGATCTGGCGAAGCCGGGAGTCGGCATCATCACGCCCAACCCCAAGACGTCGGGCGGCGCTCGCTGGAATTATCTGGCGGCCTGGGCTTACGCCGACAGGCTCTACGGAGGCGACGCCGGGAAGGTGAAGAAGTTCATTGGCGATCTGTTCGCCAACGTCCTCGTGCTGGACTCCGGGGCCCGCGGTTCCACGACGACGTTCGTCGAGAACGGGCAGGGCGACGTCCTGCTGGCGTGGGAGAACGAGGCGTATCTGTCGCTGAAGGAGCATGGAGACGCGTTCGAGATCGTGACCCCTCCCCTGAGCATCCTGGCCGAGCCTCCCGTGGCGATAGTCGACGACAACGTCGATGAGAAGGGCACGAGGGAGGTCGCGCGCGCGTATCTGGAATACCTCTACACCGACGTCGGGCAGAAGATCGCCGGCGACAACTTCTACAGGCCGACGAACCCGGATATCCTCGCTCAGTATTCGAAAACGTTCGACCTCGCCGTCAACCTCATCACGATAGATGACCCGCTGTTCGGAGGGTGGGACAGGGCTCAGACCTATCATTTCAGCGACGGCGGGATATTCGACCAGATATACGAGAAATAGAGGTGGCCGGTGATCGAACGAAAGCGGCGATGACCGCGCGGCGTAAAAAAACTCCGAGGGTGATTCCGGGTTTCGGGTTGTCCATGGGCATCACCCTCGGATTTCTGGGCGTGATCGTCCTGATTCCGCTGGCTTCGATCGTGATCAGCTCTTCCGGACTTGGACTCGAGGGATTTTTCAGGGTCGTCACCGGCAGGAGGATCATGGCGGGCATCCGCGTCAGCTTTCTGTGCACGTTTATCGCCGCTTCCATCAACGCCGTGTTCGGGGTGATGCTCGCGTGGGTTCTCGTACGATATAAATTTCCGGGCAAACGGTTCGCGGACGGCCTCATCGAGCTTCCGTTCGCCCTCCCCACCGCGGTAGCCGGCATTTCGCTGGCGGCGGTGTATTCCAGCAGGGGCGTCATCGGGTCGTTGTTCGAGAGGGCCGGCATCAGCGTCGCCTACACGAGAATCGGGATCACCGTGGCGATAGTGTTCATCACTATCCCGTTCGTGGTCCGCACGATACAGCCGGTGCTGGAGAAGCTGGACCCTCAGTACGAGGAAGCGGCGGCAATGCTGGGCGCGGGGAGGGTCCGCATATTCTTTCAGATCGTCTTTCCGGAGATCCTGCCGGCGCTTCTCACCGGCTTCGGGCTGGCTTTCGCGAGGGGGCTCGGCGAGTATGGAAGCGTGGTTTTCATAGCGGGCAACAGGCCGTTTCAGACGGAGATAGCCCCTCTGCTCATCATGAACAAACTTCAGCAGTTCGACTATCAGGGGGCTACCGCCATCGCGCTCGTCATGCTGATAGCGTCGTTCGGGATTTTGCTCCTGATAAACACGATTCAACTGTACTATGGAAAATTTATCAGAGACTGACGCCGATTCGCGTTCCAGGGGTGCTGCCCTGGAGGTATGAAAACACCGATTTTCTGCGTTTCTGACTTCAGGCTTTTTACCTGAATTTACTATAATAAGAGGTAACTGGGATGGCGAGGCAAAACGAAAACACGTCGGTCACCCGGACACTGCTCATAACGGCGAGTCTGCTGTTTCTCTTCGTGATGCTGATAGTGCCTTTGGGGATCGTTCTTTACATAGCGCTCAGGAGCGGGTGGGAGACGTACAGCGCCGCGGTGACCGACTTCTACACGATCAGGGCGTTTTGGCTCACGGTCGAATCGACGCTGGCGGCCGTCGTTGTGAACACGGTGTTCGGCCTGTTCGCGGCGTGGCTCCTCACCAGGTTCAGCTTCACCGGGAAAAAACTGCTCACCACCATGATAGACATCCCCTTCGCCATTTCTCCGGTCATCGCCGGCCTCATATTCATACTCACGTACGGGCGCATAGGGTGGGCGCACACGTGGCTCGACGCGCACAACATCGACATAGTGTTCGCCGTGCCGGGCATCATCCTCGCCGTCATCTTCGTGACGTTTCCCTTCGTGGCCAGGGAGATCAT
>JAITPZ010000205.1 GCA_031289165.1 Synergistaceae bacterium | reverse complement strand
GTCAGGGTCGTTCATATTGACCACGAAGGTCCCTCCATCCCGCAGGAACGCCAGGTTGCGGATTCCCTCGTTCTGGTCGAAGGCCATCACGACGTCGGCGCGTCCGGCCGTAACGAGCGGTCCGCTGTAGTCTCCGACACTGAAGTGGCTGATCACCGACCCGCCGCGCTGCGCCATGCCATGCACCTCGCTGCCGATTACGGGAAGCCCCCTGTCGATCGCGATTTTGCCCAGCACTCTGCTGGTGAAAAGAATGCCCTGTCCGCCCACGCCTACAATAATGTACTGCATATTCGATTCTCTACCATTCGATCCCATCATTCTCAACTCGCCTCCTCTCCCTTTGCGGCGGGCCTGTCCGCAATGGCGCCGTGCGGGCATACGATCCGACAGACGCCGCAGGAAACGCAGTAACGCATGTCGATGGACGCCTTTTTGGCTTTCTCGTCGAACGGGAGCCCCGGACAGCCGAAGTAATCGATGCAGTAGCGGCAGCCAACGCATTTATCCCGCAGTACGGACATCGGAATGATGTCCTGCGGCTCACGCAGCAGCATGCAGGGATGTTTGAAGATGACGACGGCCGGGGACGCCTGGGATTTTGCGCGCTCCCACGCGCGCTTCACGACGTCCGCACCCGCGGCGACGTCATAGGGTTTTACGGTTTCAACGAACGTCACGCCGCACCCGCGGGCGGCATTTTCGATGGAGAGCGCCACGCCCTTTTCCCCTTTGCGGAGCTTGCCGCCGAGTCCGGGGTGCGACTGCCCGCCCGTCATGGCGGTGAGGCTGTTGTCCAGAACGCAGAGCACGAAGGCGTGTCTGTTGTAGACGGCGGAGAGCAGGCCGGAAACGCCCGTGTGAAAGAAGGTCGAATCGCCGATGGTGGCGACGACGGGGCGCTCCTGCCCCGTGACCCTGTGAGCCATGTAAAACCCCGAGGACATCGTCACGGATCCGCCCATGCAAAGGCTCGCGTCCACTCCCTTTTGATTGACGCCCAGGGTGTAGCACCCGATATCCGAGGGGTTGATCGCACCCGGTATCCCTTTGCGAATGGCGAAGAAGCTGGCGCGATGCGGACAGCCCGCGCAAAGCTGCGGCGGGCGCGGCCTCACGCGCAGCTCGTCGATGGCGGCCTCCAGATCGGACGTGTCCCGCCTCGCCGGGGTCTCGCCCAGAACTCCGAGGACAATGCGCTCGATCACCTCGGGAAGCAGCTCGCCCGCGCCCGGGACGACGCCGTTCCATCGCCCCTGAATCCTGGTGCGGTCGGTAAGCTGCATCTCGACGACGGCGCAGGTTTCCTCCAGAATCAGCACCTTTTCGTGACGGGCGATAAAGCCCTCCACCAATTTGAGAGGCAGAGGGCAGGGCGTGCCGATCTTCAAAATGGAAATGTCGTCGCGTCCCCACTCCCTCAGAAGGTCGCGGAGCATGGAAAAGTTGACCCCGGCGGAGATAATGCCCAGCTTCGCCTTTCCCTTCGCGGGAAGCTCGAAGTTGTATTTGCCCCAGTCCGTCTCGAACTCCGCGCGAATGGCTTCGAATCTGGCGATGTGTTTGGGATTCGAGCTTCGTACAATGGCGGGCAGGCTCGCCCAGCGGGAGGGATTGCGGTCGAACTTCACCTCTGATCCGGGTGCGAAGGAGTCCACGAGGTCGATGACCTGGCGACAGTGAGAGACGCGCGTCGTCGGACGCAGCATGACGATCGCGCCGTGTTTCTCCGAGAGGGCGTACGCGTCCTTCACCATAGCCGCGGCCTCGAGGGCGTCCGACGGATCGAGACAGGGCACGCGGGCAAACATCGCGAAGAAACGGCTGTCCTGCTCGTTCTGTGAGCTGTGCGGGCCGGGGTCGTCCGCGGAGATCAGCAGCATACCACCCTTCAGCTCGTAAAGGGCCGCCGTCATGAAGGAATCGGCGGCGACGTTGAGACCCACCTGCTTCATGAGCGTACAGGTGCGCGCTCCCGCGAAGGCGGCGCCGATCGCCATCTCGAAAGCGATCTTCTCGTTGGCCCCCCACTCCGCCAGCGTCGGCGCGGAGAGCCTGTCCGCGCACGCGGCTATCGCGGGAAGAATTTCCGAGGACGGAGTTCCCGGGTAGCCCGTGGCAACCTGGCAACCGGCGGCGACAACCGCCTCCGCGATCGCTTCGTTCCCCAAAAGCATCGCCTTTCTGCCCATCTTAAACACCCCCAAAAAGTTTCTGCTGCCGTTCGTGTTCCGAATTCGGATAATATACTTTGTGTGAACGAAGTCACAGGGGAAAATGGCATAGATTTCAATGCGCCGCGCTAAACAGTCGCCGTAAGAGATAATATGATATACTTCGCGATAAGGAATATCCTATGGACGGCTGTAAAGCAGGGATGATCGAAAATTGAAGAAAAAAGCGCGAAGATCTCTGGGAACCCGGCTGATATTTTTAATCCTCCTGGCGGCGCTCTCCCTGAGCGCCGTCACAATAGCTGTCGGTTATCAAACATACCGAAACTCCCTGGAACGCCAGTATATCCGGCTGGGACAGAACCTCGCGCGAACGATCAGAAATATCGTCGACGGAGATTCACTGGACCGGTATCTTTCCACGGGCGTCAAAGACCAGGCGTACGAAAATGTCCTGGGGCTCATGCGCAATATCCGAAAGGAAAACACCGTCCAGGATCTCTACGTGGTCCGGCTGGCCGGGGAGTCCGGCTGGCATTTCATCTATGACGCCGACGAGGAAAACACCGCCGAACTGGGCCAGTTCGACGATTTCGATGAAAATTATCCCGAATTTACCCGGCAGGCGCTGGCCGGACTTGTCGATCCCATCATCAGCGAGGGTCGATGGGGCTGGCTCCTGTCCGTTTACGAACCGATACATAACGGCGGGGGCGAACTGGTGGGCTACGTGGGCGCCGATTTTTCCATGAGCGAGATTGTGGCGGAGCGCCGGGCTTACCTCCTGCGGCTGCTCGTAATCACGCTTCTGATAACGACGGTTTTCGCCGCCCTGTATTATATGCTGATGATACAGAGAACCATCATCCTCCCCATCAACACCATGGCCAAAGCGGCCGACAGATACCTGGCGCCGGAGGACGGGGAGGCCCTGTCCAGCATCGGGGGCCTGGACATCAGGACCAATGACGAGCTGGAGAGCCTGGCCGAGGCAATGAAGTCCATGGACCGAAAGATCAACCTCACGATCGCCGACCTGAAAAAGGCCGAGGAGGACGCGGAGGCGGCTTCGCGGGCCAAAACCGTATTTCTGGCCCAGATGAGCCATGAACTGCGGACCCCCATGAACGCGATCATGGGAATGGCCAGGGCCGCTCTGTATGAGGCGGACGACCGGGAAAAGGTCGTCGCGGCCATGAATCAGATTCTCGCCTCGTCTCAGCGCCTGCTCACCACTCTGAACGATATTCTGGACATATCGAACATCGAAAGCGGCAAACTGACGCTTTCGAGGGACGTTTTTTCCATCGCCGACGTCTGTCAGAGCCTGAACGACCTGACGGGTCTGCAGTGCAGGGCGAAAAAACTCACGTTTTTTTCCTGCGCCTCGCAGGTGGAGGATATCGCCGTGTGGGGCGACCGGGTCTGCCTTTTGCAGGCATTGGGCGCGCTCCTGAACAACGCCGTGAAGTTCACCGATCCGGGCGGGGAGATTCGCTTTGTCGCGGAGCTGAAGGAATTGAACGACCCCGATGAAAGAACTGAAAAACGCGTCAGAATCCGCTTCACCGTGAGCGACACCGGCATAGGGATTTCACCGGAGCAGCAAAAAATGCTGTTCCAGGCATTTGTCCCGATCGACAGGAATATTGCCGTCAAATACGGCGGCATCGCGTCCAAGCTCTCCGTCTGCCAGCACATTGTCAGGATGATGGGAGGAAACATCACGGCAGAGAGCGAAATCGGAAAGGGCTCGGCTTTTTCTTTCGAGGTTGCCTTCGACAGGGCCGAGTCGAAAGAAATCCAGGTGATGCCCGTTATCGCAAATCAGCCCCCCACCGTAAATTTTTCGGGGAAGAAAATCCTCGTGGTCGACGACATCGCTACAAATCGGGCGGTAGTGAGGCTGGCCCTCAGGGACACCGGCGCGATGATGCTCGAAGCGAAGGATGGCCTCCAGGCGCTTAAAATAGTAGGCACCCTGGAGGATGAAATCGACCTCATCCTGATGGATATCTCCATGCCGAACATGGACGGTTATGAGGCAACCCGGGCGATCCGCACAATGGATGCCGAATGGGCCAGCACGATTCCGATCATTGCCCTGACGGCCCATACCTATCAGGAAGACGTCGACGCGGCACTGAAAGCGGGCATGGATTTTCACCTGGGAAAACCCGTAAACTCCTCCATACTGATTTCCACGGTCTCGCGGTACCTGTCGGAAGCCCAGGAGAGTCGCTGATTTATTTGCCGTGCACAGCGAATTCAGGTAAAAAGCCTGAAGTTGGAATAGCTGAAAATGGCTTGCTGTCGATGAAAACTTTTAGCCCCTTACAGTAACTTAAGTTAAACCACCATACCCCGCCGTCGAGTGGAAGCGAAAAATTTACCCCCCGTTTTGCCGGGGGGTATTGGCTTTTATTCAGGTCGAACCATCCTTCCGCGTTACGGGTTCGCGGGAGGCGGCGCTCCCTCCGGGGACAGGGGCTCCGTCGCGGCCGAGGGCAGTTCCGCGGGGGGAGCTTCGTTCGCCGCGGCTGCGGTTTGCTGCGCCGTCGGGGACGGAAGGATCCAGTCCTCCCTCTCCGCCGCCAGAAGGGGCATGCTCAGCATCATATCCCTGGAGAAGCCGGGGGTCAGCTTCCTGTCGATGGTCTTTTCGACCTCCTCGCCCCACTCGTCCATCACCTCGACCCGAATTTTGAACGCAGGACCGACGACCAGCGCCAGGTCGCGGTCGCGCGGCATCAGCTCGATGGGCTCTCCGCCGTTCACGCTGATCTTCACGAATTTCAGGGCCCTGAAGCTCTGACCGCCCGCCTCGATCGTTTTGTTGTCCAGAAAGACCTGATGCTCGCGCCCGATGTAAACGAGCCACGTCGCCAGCGCAATCACCAGAGCGAGAAGCAGCGAACGCAAAAGGCGGCGCATCTACGCTCCCTCCCTTCTCTCCGCCGGGCCGCGGAGGCTTCGCCGCGCTTCCATGCGGTCGCGGAAGCGCTTCCACGCGTGCAGCACGAGCGCGATGGCGATGATCCCGTAGGAGACGAAGACCCGGAAATACTCCCCGATCTGCGCCTGCCCCATCAGGTTTTTACCCGCCATCGGCGCCACGATGAACATCAGGTGGAACAGGGTGACGCCCAGAAACACGTTGCCGATCCCCGCGCGCGAGACGCTGGCCCCGCCGATCAGCAGGGCGGCGATGGAGAACATGCCCGCCTGATCGTGGCTGTTGTAGGTATTGAGCGTCCCCATGTTCTGCAGGAAGATGATCTGGCCGTAGCAGGCCAGCACCGTCGAGATCACGATGGCGATGACGCGCGTCCGGTTCACGGGAATGCCGGCGGAGTCGGCCACGGGCATGTCCTGGCCGATCGCCCGCATATCCTGCCCCAGCTTCGTCCGGCGAAACCAGACGATGAAGAAACAGAACGCCGCGATGACGAGGTACGTCGCGACGGGGACGCTGATCGTTCCGATTTTGAGCGGAACCAGCCGGTCCAGCACCATGCGAATTCCCGTGAGGCTGATGGCGTTGCGGATGCCGTAACCGCGTGAAAGCACGAGGGCCGGATTCGAAATCGGAATCAGCCAGCCCATGAAGTAGAGGACGAGCAGCTGGTAGACGCCGTTGATGAAGAAGCCCAGAATGTAGGAGGTCACCATCTCCTGCCCCCTGGCGCGGTTCAGCACCTCGCCGCAGAGGACGCCCAGAACGACGGCGAACGGCGTTCCGACGATCATCGCCAGCACGATGCCGGGAATTCCAACGATGGACCAGTCCGAGACGAAGATCAGGCCAATCTGCCCCGCCATCGCCCCGAGGACCATTCCAAAATTCAGCCCCATCCCGGCCATGATGGGAATCAGCAGGGACAGGATCAAAAACGAATTGCGCCCGACGCGAATCAGCAGTTCCTGGACCAGGTAAGCCGCCGAAAAGCCCGAAAGCGGGATCGCCGCGGCAGAAATAACGATAAAAATGAGGGGGACCGCGTAATCCATAAGCAAACTTCCAATTCCTCTGTTCAGGCGGCTCATCTCTTCACCTGCGCCTTTCTCGTCAGAGCGTAGAGGATCATTCCGTTGCTGACGATAATTCGGATGACCTCGGACATGTCCGTTTTCAGGACGCTGTTGATGACCGACGGCGTCATCGTCAGGATGCCCTGGAACAAAAACGTGCCCACCGCCACGTTGAAGATCGTCGCCCTGTTGACGGAGGCCCCGCCGAGGAGAATGGCGGCCACCGCCGGGAGCGCCATGTAAAAGGGGCCCATGTAGAGCTGGATGAAGCCGAAGCTCTGCTGGTAGACCAAAATTCCGATCGCCCCGAAGATCGTGGACAGGACGACCGACACGATGCGCATCCGGTCGACGTTCACGCCCGACGCGCGCGCGAACTCGGGGTTCGAGCCCACGGCGGTCATGGCGGTGCCCGTCTTTGTCTTCATGAAAAGCCACATCAGAAGGCTCATGAACCCGAAAAACAAAAACATGCCCGTCGGAAAGTAAAAGGTGCCGATTTTAAAGGAGAAAAAGTCGCTCAGAATGTGAAACCAGTACTCATTGACGCTGATCGTGGTGCGAAGCCCGCTGCCCTGATAACCCCAGACCATCGTCGGGTTTTTGTAGGGCAGAAGCAGCCACGCCATGCACATGAAGGCGACCGACGAAAAACCGACGTAGGTCGCGATCATCATCTCATCCCCTTTGACGCGGTTCAGGAGCTGGCCGTAGCCGTAGCCCAAAACCGCGGCGATGGGGACGGAAAGCCCCACGGCCACGGCGAAGCCCAGGGCCCCGCGAACGCCCAGCTCGATGCTCGTCGTCGCCCCCAGAAGGCCCGCGATGATGCCGAGAGGAAGCCCGAAGTTGAGGCCGCATCCCGCCTGGACCATCGGGATCAGGGCCAGCACCATGACCCCGTTCATCCCGAAACGCACGAGCGTATCCGACAGGGAGGTGGAGATTCGAACCCCCACGAAGGGCGCCGCGACGAAAAGCGCGAACAGGAAGAGCCCGATGATGACGCGAGGCCAGCCCGCCGTAGCGATAAATTTTTTAAGCATTGCCCGCCGCCTCCCTCTGCGCCGCTTCGTCTCCGTCCCCGACGGCGCCCATCATCAAAAGCCCGAACCGCTCGGCCGGCGACGTCGCGGGAAGGATGCCCGCGATCTTTCCCTCGCCGACAATCGCCACCCGGTCGCACACGGAGCGCAGCTCCTCCAGTTCCGACGAGGTGATGAGGATCGTGGTTCCGTACTCCTCGTTGTAGCGGCGCAGCGTGTTCAGCACCAGTTCTCTGGCCCCGACGTCGATACCGCGCGTCGGCTCGCAGATCAGAAGCAGTTCCGGCCGCATGGAAAACGCCTTCGCCAGACATATCTTCTGCTGGTTGCCCCCGGAAAGCTCCACCGCCCGCTGCCCCGGTCCCGTGCATCTGATTTCGAGGGCCCTGATGTACCTTTCGGTCTCCTCCGCGATGGCCGCGTCGTCCCTGATCCGGACCAGGTTCCCCAGCCCCGGAATCCCCCTCAGGAACCGATTCTGTACCTGCATACCCGTGAAGGCGATGTTCCAGTCGATCCGCTCGCTCAACAGCAGCCCCACCCCGCGACGGTCCTCGGAGACGAAGGCCATCCCGCTGTCGAGGGCCTTTCGGGGGGTGTCGAGCTCGATTTTCTTACCGAACAGGGCCACCTCGCCGCCCGAGGGGGACAGTCCCATGATGCCGTTGGGGATTCCCAGCTTCCCCTGACCGGCCAGCCCGCCGATCCCGAAAATTTCTCCCCTGTGAACGTCAAAGGTGGCGTCGCGCACCGTCTCGCCCGGCATGTCCACCCACAGGTTCCGCACCGAAAGGGCGACCTCGTCGGACACCTTTCCCGTCCTCGGCGGGCGGGAGTCGTCGACCTGACGCCCCACCATCCAGGCGGCGATGTCCCTTATCGAGGCGGAACGCGCGGATTCCTCCCTGATGACGTTCCCGTCGCGCAGAACGACGATCTTGTCGCAGAGGCTTTTCACCTCCTGCAGGCGATGCGAGATGAAGATTATGGAAATACCGCCGTCCGCCAATTTTCGCAGAGCGTCGAGCAGAATGCGGGCCTCCGTCTCCGTCAGAACGGCTGTCGGCTCGTCGAGCACCAGGAGGCGCGTCCGGGTGCGGTCGATCTCTCTCGCGATCTCGATGAACTGCTTGTACCCCACCGGCATCTCCGAGGCGATCGTGTCCACCCCGATATCGACCCCCAGCGTCTGGATGGCTCGCGCCGCGCGCCGCCTCATCGCGGGGCGGTCGAGGGTGTTCAGGCGCTCGCTGAAAACGAGCTCCAGGATCGAACCGTTCAGCGCCTCCCGGTTGAGAAGGATGTTTTCGGCGGCGGAAAAACCCGGAATGAGCGAAAATTCCTGATGCACCATGCCTATTCCCGCCTCGAGAGCGTCGAAGGGAGAATTGAAGCGGACGACCCTGCCGTCAAGCACGATGTTCCCCTCGTAGCCGCCGGTTCCGGAGATGACCGGCATACCGAAGAGGATGTTCATGAGCGTCGATTTTCCTGCGCCGTTTTCTCCGACGAGGCCGAGGATTTCACCGCGATTCAGGGAAAAATCGACTTTGGCGAGAACTCGATTTCCGAAATATTCCTTGCCTACGTTTTCCAGTTTCAGCAACGGAACTTCAGGCAACTGCCATCACCTCTTTTTGAGGCATCCCTTTAAAGGATTTCTCCGATTGTGTCGCATTACCGCGTCTTCGAAAAATTTCGTTCATATATTAAGGCAGAGAATACCCGCTTTTAAAACGCGTTTCTCCTTAAATTATCAAATTCAACAGCCGCGACTCGGGCATGAAGTTCTCCGAACCTCCCGGGTTCCGCCTTAAGAGAGAAGGTTTCCCAGGCAATTGGCCGTTACGATGGCCGCGTAGTTTCCGATGACGTAGCCCCAGATCCCGACCAGCAGGGCCGGCGCGACGAGATCGTCCCAGCCCTTTGCGATCGCCATGGCCGCGGCCGTGGTCGGCCCGCCGATGGTCGCGTTGCAGGAAATCGCCAGCTCCTCCAGGTCGAACCCGAACCCTTTGCCCAACCCCAGAGTCACCGCCATATTGACGAATACGATGATCGCGGCGTACGCGAAAAGCAGGGGGCTCCTGCTCAGGATCATGGTAAACGAAGCCGGTACGCCGATGACGACGAAAAAAATATGGATGAAAAACGTGCCCAACTCCCTCGCGCCCCCGAGAGCGCTGAAGAAACCGGGAAAAAAGGTCGCTCCCAGCACCGTGAGGGTCGTTATCAGGAGGTACTTCTGCCCCAGCAGCGCCCGAAGGAAGCCCGGCAAAGCGGAAGCGCCGATGTACCCGGCCAGTTTCTCGCTCACGGTCACGATGACGAAAGTCACAGCGACGCTGCCCGCCAGGTCCATAAGGGAAACTTCCCGGCGTCTCCAGAAATGGGCGACATGATTCTCCAGTCCCTCCGATGCGCTTTCGGCGGAGGCTCGAATCGCTTCACGGGACATCCTGTAATGTTTACGGAAAAACCCGATCGACGGAAGGGACATCAGGACAAAGAAGCAGAACGCCATCAGGAAATTGTCGGCCACGACAGCGGCGCCGGTCATATCGGGCGAAACCGCGAAGGCGTCCTTCATCGCGGCCAGGTTGAGGCTCCCGCCGATATAGGATCCGCAGAGCATGGCCGAGACCCCGCGCATCTCGGGAATATGCTCATGGAGAAGGAACGTCGCGATAAAAGTGCCCAGGACGGTGCCCAGGGCCGCAAAGTGAAATGAAATGAAGGTCCGTCCGCTCTCCCTGCGGATGCGCCGGATGTCGGCGTCGAAAAGCAACAGAGGAATGGCCAGGGGGACGACGTAGCCCCACACGACGTCGTAAGCGGGAGCGTCCAGGGGGACGACGCCGAAGTTCGCCAGAAGCATGGCCCCGATCAGGGCGATCATGCAGCCGGTAAGCGTCGAGGCCCACCTGTACTTCTGTTCGAGCCCGATGCTCACCGCCGCCCACCCCACCAAAAACGTCCAGAGCGCCAGAGTGTCGTCCGCTTTGATCCATGTTTCCGGCCCCATCACACAATCCCACCTCCGGCGGAACGTCCACAATGAAAATAAAAAGAAGGAGGGAAAGCCGGGTGCGGCATCTCCCTCCCCGCGAAATCAACCGATGTGCCGGGCTATTTGCTGATCTGGAAGTACTTCTCGGGAATCTCGACGTCGCTCATGCCCATATAGCCGCTGCCGAAAACGTAGGTGTCCTGACGCACCAGTATAAATTTCCTGTTGCGCACGCCCGTTCCCGCGTCGGTGTAATAGCTGGCGTTCCACCTCGCGCCGGGGGTGTACTTGTTGTAGCACTCGGCCATGTCCTTCAGGCTGTCGATCTTCGCCGCTCCCTCGACGATACGTTTGCCGAACTCCGCAAGAGCGGCGCTGTTCGTGTAGCCGTAGGAGTACGCCCAGGTCCCCATGCGTCCGCTGCCGCCCGCCGCGTCGACGGCCTCCTCCACCTTTTTCAGGATCGCCGGCCAGTCTCCCTTTTCTTTGGAAAGATCGATGCCCAGCGCTCCGGGATAACCCATCAGCGGGGAGGGAAGGTCGGCCTCGACGAAGCTGCCGCCCAGCTCCGCGATACGCTTGAGCAGGGGCTCCGTGTGGGCGTTGTTGGTACAGAAGAAGGAGGTGTCCGGGCCGTACTGGTCGAGCCACGCCGGAACCTTTTCGAGGATGAACTGCTGCGCCCCGGCGACGCCCACGTCGCTGGTGGGATCCGGCGCCGTCTCGAATACGAACTTTATTCCCAAGTCCCTGCAGGCCACCTCCATGATGGCGCGCCGGCGGCCGAGGGTCTCGTAGCTCATGTGGCGGGGAAAGGAAATGTGGACGAAAGTCTTCGCGCCCAGCTTCTGAGCCGCCAGGGGGATCAGATAACCGCGGGCGATATTGTCGGTGTTGACCGCCAGGTCCGCGGCCGAGGTGACGACACCGGGATCCTCGTGCGCTTCACCCGCGAAAAGAAGGATGTCGGGGCGCTTTTCGCGGATGCGTCGGAAACCCTCCGTCGTTCCGGGAATAGCCTCGTTCACCACGACGACCTTCATTTTGGGATCGTCCGCGAGACCCGCGATCTGCGTGACCGTCGTCTCCATCTCGGACATGAAGTTGTCGGGATAGGTAATGTGGGTGATCATGCCGCCGTCCGAGGAATTACCGTACTCCTCGATCAGATGCTCCGCGCCCCGAAGATTGTCCTCGGCCTGCGAAACGGTTCCCGTCACGACTCCGATGTGAAAATCCGCCGCCGAAACGGGCGTCGAAAACAACAACAACACCAATACCAGCGCCGCGCACCTGACAAAACCCTTCACCACTTGAAACACCTCCTGTTTTTTGTCCCGCCCCGTCCGAATCGATCCGTCGCATCGGCATTAAGTCGGTATAAAGCAAGCAGTCGCTCTTTAAACTATACCCATTTCACAGTATTGTAAAGTGCGTAAAACCCCGTATCGAAAGCGCGAACCCGATCGCGCTCTCCCGGTTCTACTCGCTCTCGAAGGCGGCGACGACCTCTTTCAGCTTCGCGCGGATGGGAATGCGCTGCGGGCATTTGGGCTCGCAGGCGCCGCACTCCACACAGGCGGACGCGCGCTTTCCCTCGCGGCCCGGCGCCAGAATATAGCTGTAGTTGGCCTTTTGCCCCTCCCAATTCCCTGAAATAGCGGCGTTGTTCAGGTTGGTGAAGCACTGCGGAATATCGACGGCCTGGGGGCAGGGCCTGCAGTAAGCGCAGGCCGTGCAGGGCACCCGCATACGGCTGGTGAAGAGATCCTTCGCCGCCTTCACCAGGGCGAGTTCCTCGGAGGACAGGGAATCGGCGCTCCCGCGGGACGCGCTTTCGATGTTTTGCGTCATCTGTTCGTAACTGCTCATGCCGCTCAGAACGATCGAAACCTCGGGGTGGTTCCAGACCCATCGGAGGCCGAGGTCCGCAAGGGTGGGACGCGAATAACGGGCGAGCGCCGCCGGCCCCTTCAGCTCCTCCGGCATGGAGAGGGTCAGGTTGCCGCCCTTCAGGGGCTCCATGACGATGACGCCGATGCCCTTTCCGGAGGCGTATTTCAGGCCCTCGGTTCCCGCCTGGAACTTATCGTCCAGAAAGTTGTACTGAATCTGGCACAGATCCCAGGAGTAGGCGTCGACGATTTTTTTGAACGTCTCGACTCCATCGTGAAAGGAAAACGCGATATAGCGGATCTTGCCGGCCGCCCGCGCCTTTTCCATGAAGCTCAGGGCGTCGAGCTTCATCATGTTGTCCCAGCGATCGGCGGTCAGCGAGTGCAGCAGATACACGTCGATGTGATCGGTCTGCAGGGCCGTGAGCTGTTTGTCGAGGAAGTCGTCCATGTCCTCCCGCGTCTTCACCAGCCAGCTTGGAAGTTTCGTCGCCAGCTGAACCTTATCCCGCAGCCCCTTCAGCATGCGGCCGACGGAGGTCTCGCCCTGTCCGCCGTGATAGGGCCACGCCGTGTCGACGTAGTTGATTCCCTTTTCGACGGCGGTGTGCATCATGCGCGACGCGGTGGCCTCGTCTATCTGACCGTCCTGCATCGGCAGCCTCATACATCCGAACCCCAGCACGGAAAGCTTCTCTTTGGTGCGCGGTGTTTCTCTGTAAAGCATCCTCGATATCCCCCCAAAAGTAATCTTGTATTACATATTATATGACTCTTTGGACCATTTCAGGCAGGGATATCGCAATCGCGCCCCTCCAAAATTCCAGCCATAAACGCCGCAGACTTTGGTTTACAGATATCCTGCGCCGAAAATCACCATGCATGCGGCCATAAAAAAATCGAGCATGGCTCGCCCCTTCTCTCCGGAGCGATAACGTCGTCCTCCCGCAAAGGCCATGGCCGTCGCGCAACAGAACAATACCACCGCCGCTCCCCCGTTCATAAAAGCACCTCCCCCTGTCCGTCCCTCAGAAATCCGGCAATAAAACGGCAAAAACCGAATTCCACCTTCCTTCGCGCGTCGATATCCCACTCGACCGAACACGACTCAGTATTATTCCCGCCCGGTACATCCACGTTTCTACGCATAAAATCGCATGACACGGAGTTCATTTTATGAGTAGATTAACAGATGACGAGGCGCAGGTCGCCCCCTGTTATTTATCCGGAGGAGGATTTTCATGCAGAACGGAATTTTACTGGCTTTCATACTGATTTTCAGTCTGTCCTCGATGGCCGCGGCACAGACGAGCTTCCCGGCTCTCATTCCGGCCGAGGACTTTTTTCGCAACCCCGACGTCGCGAGTTTTTCCATATCGCCGGACGGGAAAAAACTGGCTTACCTGAAACCCTGGGAAAACCGCATGAACATCTACGTTCGCGACATTGTTTTGGACGACGACGCTAAAGGGGGAAAGGGCGCGAACGCGGAGGAGCGCCGCCTGACGTCGGCCACCGAGCGCGATATCGGAGGCTTTTTCTGGAAGGGCAGCGATCGCGTCGCGTTCGTTCAGGACAGAGGCGGCGACGAGAACTTTCACGTCTTTCTGGTCGGCGCGGATGGCGGAGAGCCAAGGGAGCTGACGCCTTTCGAGGGGACCAAAACGTACGTTCTGGACGACCTCGAGGAGGACCCGCGCCACATGCTGATCTCCATGAACAAAAGCAACCCGGAGGTATTCGACGTCTATCGCTGTGACCTCGAGACGGGCGAACTGACGCAGATCGCCGAAAACCCCGGCAACATCACGGGATGGATGACCGACCACGACGGCCGACTGAGGGGCGCGTACGAGACGGACGGCGTCAACCAGAGCCTGCTCTACCGCGCAACGGAGGACGAGCCCTTCAAAAAGCTCATAACCACGAACTTCAGGGACGACTTCTCCCCCCTCATGTTCAGCTACGACAACAGACTGATGTACATCGCGTCGAACCTGAGCCGCGATAAAACAGCCATCTACACCTTCGACCCCAACGCGAACAAAACGCTGGACCTGGTCTACGAAAACCCCGATGTGGACGTGAGCCGCCTTCTGTCCTCCAGAAAGCGCAAGGTTATCACCGGCGTCCTCTACACGACCGACAGGTCGCACCATCACTTTTTCGACGAGGAACGCCGCAACCTTCAGGAGACGCTCGAGGCGAAATTTTCCGGTTACGAGGTGGCCGTCACGGATATGGACGACGACGAGCGACGCGTTATTCTGGCGACCTTCAGCGACCGATCGCGCGGAACGTACTACCTCTACGACCGCCAGACGGACAGACTGGAAAAGCTCGCCGACCTGGCGTCGTGGCTGAAAGAGGATCAGATGGCCCCCATGACGCCGGTCAGCTACCCCTCGCGGGACGGCCTGACCATCCACGGATACCTCACGCTGCCTTTGGGCGCAGAGCTTCCGGCGGGGCTGTCGGAGGACGCTTCCCCTGATTTGAACCTCGACCTGCCCGTCGTCGTGATTCCGCACGGCGGCCCCTCGGCCCGCGATACGTGGGGGTTCGACTCGGAGGCGCAGTTTCTGGCGAATCGGGGAGCGGCCGTGCTGCAGGTAAACTTCCGGGGTTCCACCGGATACGGCAGGTCCTTCTGGGAGGCCGGCTTCAAACAGTGGGGCAGAGGAATGCAGAACGACGTGACCGATGGCGTGGAATGGCTGGTCGCCCGGGGCATCGCCGACAAAAAACGCGTCGCCATATACGGAGGCAGCTACGGTGGATACGCGGCGCTGGCCGGCGCGACGTTCACGCCCGACCTCTACGCCTGCGCGGTGAGTTACGTCGGCCCGTCCAACATCTTCACGCTGCTCGACAGCATCCCCCCCTACTGGGAACCGCTCCGCGAGATGGAGTACGAGATGATCGGCCATCCCGTAAAGGATAAAGCCCTTCTGGAGGAGGTTTCGCCCGTATTCCACGCCGATGAAATTCGAATTCCCCTTTTCGTCGCGCAGGGGGCCAACGATCCGCGCGTCAAAAAGGCGGAGTCCGACCAGATCGTGGAGGCCGTCAAAAAAACGGGCAGGGATGTCGTCTACATGGTTCGGGAAAACGAAGGGCACGGCTTCCATAACGAAGAGAACCGCATCGCCTTTTATCGGGCCATGGAGGATTTCTTCCGCAACCACCTGAAGACCCGCTGAAGGGCAAAAATTGCGCAGCCGGGGGGAGGCTGCGCAATTTTTGCGAAGGATTGTTTTACTGAATTTTACGACCGGTATCCCCGAGTATACGGGATATTACGCTGTATTCGCGGAAAATATTTTTTAATAATAGCTTCAGCCTTATAACGTCCCAAATTAAACTGACAGTACGAACCAGCTTTTAAATACAGTTCACAGCCGGGACCGATGTCCGCATCGTATCCCGGTGCGTTTGTGAACAGGAGAAGGAATCGAAATCGCTAAGGAAGTGACCTTCTTGGATTCAATGCCGGCAGTTCCCAGAATCGATCAAATGGCGCCACAGCGTTTGGAGACTACTGTGTTTGCCATGGGATCCTATTTGAGGACGGAAGCCCGGTTTGGCGTTATCAGGGGCGTATGGAAAACTGCGGTCGGTTACGCGGGGGGCAAATACGCCACACCATCCGTCAGCGACACGAGGGATCATATCGAAGCCGTCAGGGTCGAGTATGATCCCGTAACCATCAGCTACGGACAACTCCTCGACATGTTTCTGGGATGGGGTTCTTCTTTGGGAGACCCCTGTTTTCCGCGTTACGCGTCGTGCATTTTCATCAAAAACGACTTTGAGAAGCGCATGGCCCAGGCCGCGACAGATCGTTACAGACTGCGCCCGGAAGCGTCTCCGCCCACACGTATCGCGGCGTACAGAACCTTTTACATGGGACCAAATCGATTTCAGAAATACTTTTTGCGCAGCCTTCCCTGGCTGATGCAGGATTTAAAGCATTTTTACAGCGATGAGAAAAGTTTTATCCGCTCCACTCTGGCCATGCGGCTGAACGGCATTGTGGGGCAGCTTCTGCCCCCTGCCCACCTGCCGGAGAACTTTGAGCTTTACGACCTGAGCGAGGATATCCTCTGCACCCTGAAAAAATATCTCGTGTCGTAGCCTTCACCCCCTGTAATTCCTCAATTCTCACATCTATTCACTCAAATCGCATAAGCTATAATATTTCGGACACATCAGAGGCCCGCTCGTCAGGCACTTGGGCTTTTGATCGACAGAATCGATACAGAATGGAATGAGACATATGAAAATCGTGATTGTGGGACTGGGTGGTGTTGGCGGTGTCGTCGGAGGTCGCCTGGCGGCGGGACTTGGGGATTCGCGCGAACATGAAGTGATTTTCTGGTGCAGGGGAAAAACCCTGGAGACGGTGCGCGCGGAGGGGCTCCAGCTCATGAGCGCCGACGGCAAAATGACCGTGCGTCCCGCTTTGGCAACCTGCAGCGTCGGAGAGGTTGGGAGGGCCGACTGCCTCATCTTCGCGACGAAGGGTTACCATCTGGACGCGGCCGCGCGGGAAATCGCTCCCGCAACGGGAGAGGGAACGATCGTAATCCCCCTGCTCAACGGAGTCAGCGCCGTTTCCGTTCTTGAAAAGCGTCTGGCCGGAAGCGATGTACTGGGGGGGTGCATCTATGTCTCCGCCCACGTGGAAAACCCGGGCGTCGTCCGACAGGTCGGCACGGTCCAGCGCGTTCTGTTCGGCAAAAAGGGAATCACCGAGGCGGAAAATCGCATTCGCTACGCCCCCGTCGAGCAGATTCTGAAAAAAAGCGGCATCGGCATCACCCTGACGGAGCGGATCGACGTGGAGATGTGGTCGAAGTTCCTCTTCCTCTCCCCCTTTGCCGGCGTCACAACCCTTTTTGAACGCAGCATCGACGAGGTCCTGGCCGACGAGGAGAGTTTCGAAACCGTAAATCGCCTGCTCCGCGAAATCGAGGCCGTGGCGAGGGCGAAGAACGTGGACCTTCCGGAGAACATCGCCGACATCACGCTGGAAAAAGCCCGCGCCTTCGCCCCCGGGACAAAAACCTCGATGCAGCTGGACAGAGAGAAGGAACGTCCCACCGAGCTGGAAACCCTGATCGGTTACGTCTCCGCGGAGGGAGAGTCTCTGGGCGTTCCCGTTCCCACCTATAAGACGCTCTGTGAAAACCTCCGCAGGGTCTGCAGGGTGTGAATACAGGAAAGGAAGATTCCCGCGGAATCCGGATTATCTTCAGGCTATCCCCAGCGTTGCGAGAGAACTCGCCCGACGGGCGCGCAAAAAAATTCCCCTCATCGTTATCCGGGAGGGGAATTTTTTATTTTATTTTTTCGGCGTGAACACGAGGGCCGTGATTCAGGGAGTGCGCCGCGCTGCCGTCTCAAAAATTCGACGGTTACCTGCGGACGATCTCCTTGATTTTCATGAGGCGGCTCAGGGTCGAGCGCTCCTGTTCGTCGAGCTTCATGCTGATGTAGCGAATGGTCTCCGCCAGGTTGGGGATCATGACGTACTCCAACGCGTTGACCCGCCGCCGTGTCCGCTCGATCTCGCCCGCCATCAGTCGAATGGCCTTTTCCTTCGCCGCGAGTTCGAGCAGGCGCAGAATCAGCTTTCCGAACTGCTCCAGCGCCACGTCCAGAAGCAGGGGGACGGAGGCGAAGCCGTAATTCACGGGGTTGCCCTCCTGCCTGACGTCGTATTCGGGAACCATGACGCTCATAACGTTTTTCCAGCTCGCGGTAAGCGTGCATTTCGCGCCCGGGATCATCAGGGCCTGCTCCAGAACCTCCGGCGTCGTCTGAGCACGGGAGAGCACGAACGACCCGTAACACTCCTTCAGCTCGGCCTCGACCTGTTC
>JAITPZ010000146.1 GCA_031289165.1 Synergistaceae bacterium | reverse complement strand
CTCTGCAATTTGTATACCTTTTCTGTTTTCTCTCTTTCCCACACTATACGCGAAGGAACCATAAATATTATAGTTTATTTATGAACAGTTCCTTAGTTTTTGCAAGATACTGCTATTATGCTCATGCGTTTGCCCAGGGGAAAGATGGGGATACTTTCATTACGTCCGACAGGCTCCTAGTGCGCGAAGTAATTGACGAACCATATGATACAGGGCAGCGCCAGAAGGTCGATCAGGACGGCGCTGCAAAGGGGCACGATCAGGAAGGCCTTATAGGAGACCACGTTGTACTGATCGCACGCCGCCCGCATCATCGAAACCGCGCTGGACGGCGCGCCCAGGCCATGGCCGACGAACCCCGAGCAGATGATTGCCGCGTCGTAATCCCCTCCCAGCAGGGGGAACAGAAGCATGACGGCGACCCCGATGACCGCGAGGGTCTGCGCGGCGAGAATGATCACGAGGGGCAGACCGAGGCCGTAAAGCTCCCATATCCTCAGGCTCATCATCGACACCGTCAGGAACAGGCTGACGGAAACCGTCGATATCAGATCCAGGGACTTCGGATGGATACGCACGATTTTGAACGCATCGTTGACGTTGCGGAAAATCACCGCCAGAAACATCGCGCCGACGTAACCGGGGAAGGTGAAGTTCTCCCATCCGGGAATCCCGGCGATGCGGACCTGCAGGCGCTCCGATCCCCAACGACCCAGCGCCATGATGACGAGAATCAGGCCCAGCGTGTGGACGAAATCGGGAATCTCGATGCTCCCGCTCTCGTTCTCGCAGAGGTCGTGATACCCCCTGTACAGCATGTCGTAACTGGTGGCGATCTCCAACCCGCGGGACCGGATCAGCCACTCCGCGAGCGGCGCGCCCAGAGTTCCCCCGGCCATCAGGCCGAAGGTGGCGGACGCTATGGCGACGACGCTGGCCCCGGCAACGCCAAGGGACTCCGCTAGGGATCCGAAGATGACCGCCAGATTGTGGCCTCCCTCGAGGGAAACCGCTCCCGCCATGACCCCGAGGACGGGGTGAATTCCGAACAGTTTCGCCACGGTGACGCCCAGAACGTTTTGAAAGAGAACCAGCCCCCAGCAAAACAGCAGGTATGTAAAAAGGACTTTTCCCCCCCGCGTGAGCAGCCTGAAACTTCCCGTCATGCCGACGCGGGTAAAGAAAATCGCCACCATTGGAATCTGCAGCGAATGATCGAAGCTGATCATCATGCCGCTGGAGCGATAAAGCGCCAACGCGAAGAACGCCATGCCGAGTCCCCCCACGACTCCCGACGGCACACAGAAGCGACGCAGCAGAGCGATTTTCTTTCGCAGCCATACCCCCGTGATGAAAAGCATCGAGGCGATGGCGATTGTGAAAAGGGGGTCAAAACTGAGGCAGACAAGTCCCTCGGCGATATCCCATGTCATGGTGCATCGATCCCTCCCATGAATTTGCAGCGTGGTGCGGAACAAATGCAGAAACAATACGGGACGAACAATGACGGAGCGCGTCCGGAAGGAAGAATTTGCCCCCTTTCGGGCGCGCTTCGGCAGCGGTCGGGATCAGGGCGCCGCGAAGTAGTTGATGAACCAGACGATATTCGGAATCGCGACCAGATCGATCAGAACGGCGCCACAGAGGGGAACGATCAAAAAAGCCTTGTAGGACATTACCTCGTAGCGCTGGCACACCGCGCTCATGTTGGAGACGGCGTTCGGCGTCGCGCCCAGTCCGTGCCCCATAAAGCCCGCGCACATGACCGCCGCGTCGTAGTCCCTGCCCAGGATCGGGAAGAGAACGAACACGGCCAGCAGCGCGATGGCCGCGGTCTGGAGCAGCAGTGTCACGATCAGGGGAATCGCCAGGTCGTAGAGATCCCAGATGCGAAGGCTCATCATCGCCATGGTCAGGAAGAGCCCGATCGAGATATCCGCGATCAGATCGACCGCCCTGTCGTGAATCTTCACGATCTTCAGGCCGTCGTTGAGGTTACGGAAGATCACCGCGACGAACATCGCTCCGACGTACCCCGGCAGGGAGAAGTTTTTCCACTGCCAGACGTTTTTGGCCTGACCGTTGAACCAGTTCGACACCAGGTTTCCGATCGCCATGATGACGAGCACCAGGGCCAGCATCCGGAAGAGGTCGAAGCTGTCGGTCAGAGTCGCCGCGCCGGAGGCCTCCTGATGCTCTTTGTAGAGTCCGTCCTGAGAGGCCGCCAGCTCCAGTTTTTTGCTGTTGATCAGCCAACTGGCGACCGGTCCTCCAAGAAGCCCGCCCGCGATCAGGCCGTAGGTCGCGGAGGCGATCGCCACGGCCTGAGCGCCCACGACGCCGAGCCCCTCCGCAGTGGGGCCGAACGCCGCCGCAGCGCCGTGCCCGCCCTCCAGGGAAACGGCCCCCGCCATGACTCCCAGCGCGGGGTGAAGGCCCAGAACCCTGGCCAGGCTCACGCCGAACGCGTTTTGAAAGGCCGCCAGGCCCCAGCAGGCAAGCAGATAGATAATCAGAGCCCAGCCCCCGCGCTTCAAAAGCGAGAGGCTGCCTCCGATTCCCACCGTCGTGAAGAACGCCAGCATCATCGGGGTCTGCAGCGCCGTGTTGAAGGAGACCGAGGCGCCCCCCTGATGGTGTATGCCCAGCGCGATAAAGGCCATGATCAGACCCCCGATGACTGCGGCCGGAATGCAAAACCGCGTCAGAAACGTAATGTGACGCCGCAACGTCACCCCTAAAATGAAAAGAACCGCAGCCACCGCCGTCGTGAACAGCGGGTCGAAACTCAGTTTGAACACGCCGTCAACCGTTTCCCAACTCATGAAAAAACCTCCCGGATTACTATATTTTGTACTGGTGATGATTAAAGCTCAAGAGAACAGGGCTGCATTTCGGACAATATCACCCCCGGGTCTGTCCGTTGCCGTAGATGATGAACTTCGTGGACGTCAGCTGCTCGACCCCCATGGGGCCGCGCGCGTGGAGCTTCTGGGTGCTGATGCCCATCTCCGCGCCGAATCCAAATATGCCCCCGTCCGTGAAGCGGGTCGAGGCGTTGACGTAGACGGTCGCCGCGTCCACG
>JAITPZ010000127.1 GCA_031289165.1 Synergistaceae bacterium | reverse complement strand
CATTCTGGAGGTGATAATAAACATGGTAGATAAGATTCCAAAATCCGGCGACAGCGCTCAAAGTAATCAAAAAATCGAAAAGAAAACTGTGGGCATCACTGAGACAGGATTGCGCGACGCCCACCAGTCGATAATGGCTACGCGAATGCGCACGTCCGATATGCTCCCCATATGCGAGGCGATGGACGAGGTCGGTTATCACTCGCTCGAAATGTGGGGCGGCGCTACGTTCGACTCCGCCATGAGGTTCCTCGACGAGGACCCGTGGGAGAGGCTGCGCTTTATCCGCCAGCACATCAAAAAGACGAAGCTCCAGATGCTGTTGCGCGGCCAGAACCTGGTGGGATACCGCCATTATGCGGACGACGCGGTGCGCGAGTTCGTCAGGCGGACGATTGGCAACGGCATGGACATCGTCCGTATTTTCGACGCCCTGAACGACCTGCGCAACATGGAAATCGCGGCGGATCAGGTGAAAAAGGAGGGCGCGCACCTTCAGATGTGCATCGCCTACACGCTGTCGCCCGTGCATACCCTGGACGCTTTCGCAAAGATGGCCTTCGACATGACGCAGATGGGCGCCGACTCCATCGCCATCAAGGACATGGCGGGATTGCTGAACCCCGTGGACTGCGTGAGCCTCGTCAAAGCGATCCGGTCGAAGGTCGACGTCCCCATTCAGCTCCACTCGCACTACACCAGCGGGATGGCCTCGATGGCCTATTACGCGGGGCTCGAGGCGGGCGCGTCCGTCGTGGACACCGCCATTTCCCCGTTTTCCATGGGCACGAGCCAGCCGCCCACGGAGTCGCTCGTCGCAGCCCTGGCCGGAGGGGATCTGGACACGGGCATCAAACTCGAAAACCTCGTTCCCGTAGCGGAGTACTTCAAGAAAATTCGGGAGAAGTACAGCAACCTGATCGCGGACATCGGGGGCGTCGATATCAATATCCTCCGGTATCAGATTCCGGGGGGCATGTACTCCAACCTCGTCAATCAGCTCAGGGAGCAGAACGCGCTCGACAAGCTGGAGGACGTGATGAAGGAAATCCCCGTGGTGCGCAAGGCCATGGGCTATCCTCCGCTCGTGACCCCGACCAGCCAGATCGTAGGGACGCAGGCCACGCTCAACGTCCTGACGGGACAGCGGTGGAAGGTCATTCCCAAAGAAGTGAAGCAGTATTTCCTGGGCTACTACGGCACCGCGCCCGCGCCCCTCGACCCCGAGGTGCAGAAACTGGCGATCGGGGACGAAACGCCCATCACCTGCCGCCCCGGCGAGAAGATCGCCCCGGAGTTGGAGGAGTCCCGCAAGGCCGCAGCAGTGTGGACTATGCAGCCGGAGGACGCGCTTTCCTGGCTGATGTTCCCTCAGGTGGCGAAGGATTTCCTTCCCAAAAAGTACGCGCGCGACGTAAAGAGGGACGTGGGGTTCGACGAACTGGTCGACAATGCCGCCTATCCCGTCTAGCGTTTTCGTTCCCGCACGAGGAAGCGAATGGCGTCGGACGAAAATATGAGGACCGGCAACGTGCCGCCCTCCTGGTCGGAAAGTATGGAAATCGTCGGAGAGGGCGCGATGCTGCGTCTTTCCGGCGCCAACGACGAAAACCTGGAGGCCATACGGGAACGGTATCCCGTGAACCTTGTGGTGCGGGGCTGCAGCATTCAGGTCAACGGTCCCGACGAGGCGCCGGTGCGCATCGTCTCCAGCCTGATACGGCAGCTTTCGGCCGTCGCCGTGAAGGGATACGACGTACACGCGGCGGACGTGAGGCACGCGATGGACGCCCTGGCGGAGGGCAGCGAGCTTCGGCTGGAAAGCCTCTATTCAGACGTGATCTGCACGACGGCCAGGGGGAAACCCATAAGAGCGAGGACGGTGGGGCAGCGCACCTACATCCAGGCGATTCGGGCGAATCACATCCTCTTCGCCGTGGGGCCGGCGGGAACGGGGAAGACCTACCTCGCGGTCTGCGAGGCGGTTTCGATGCTGAAATCGGGAGGCGTCGCCCGCATCGTTCTGGTGCGTCCGGCTGTGGAGGCCGGGGAGAGCCTCGGTTTTCTGCCGGGCGACCTCCGGGAAAAGGTGGAGCCCTACGTGCGTCCCCTGTACGACGCCTTTTACGAGCTCCTGTCGCCGGAGCGCTTTGCGCGGTACATCGACAAGGGCGTCATCGAGATCGCCCCGCTGGCCTACATGCGGGGGCGTACCCTGAACGAGAGCTTCATCATTCTGGACGAGGCGCAGAATACGACGCCCGAGCAGATGAAGATGTTTCTGACGCGTTTGGGTTTTGGCTCGAAGGCCGTGGTGACGGGGGACGTCACTCAGATCGACCTGCCCTCCGGAAGGGAATCGGGGTTGAACTGCGTGCGCGCCATTCTGCAGGACATCAAAGGCATCGATTTCTTCGACCTGACCCACGCGGATGTCGTGCGCCACGAGATTGTGCAGAAGGTGGTTCAGGCTTACGAACGTTATGAACGGCGCAGATCATAAGTCCGGCCATAAGACCGGTCGAAGATGGGGGGTTCCCCGCGAGCGGTGCGCTTCCTATATCGTGCCCGTACTGCTCCTGCTTCTTGTGGGAGGAACCATCGTCATGCTGGAGTGGCTTTACTCCTCCGGAAGGTACAATTTTTCGGTGGGAAAACCCTCGTCGCGCACTTATACCGTCATCACTCCGATGAGGTACACGGACATGGCCGTGACGGACAAACTGAAGGACATGGCCGAAAACGCCGTGGCCGGGGTTGTTGTCCGCGACGCCGGCGCTCCAGGGCATTTGAATGCCCGACTGGAGGCGTTGCGTGGGCTCAATGGCCGGACGCGGGAGAATCTGGAGGAGTTTTATTCCTCGAACCTGCTCGAAGCCCTTCGAAAACTTCCCGCGGATCGGAGGGAGGCCCTGCTCCTCTTCGCGGAGGGTATCGGCGAGACCTGGTTCGGAAAAATCGCGTCCGGGGACATGTCGATCTCGACGCCGGAACGGGAAAGCGCGCTTCTGTGGGCGGAAATAAACGGACTCGCCCTGCCGGTCGCGGAGGAGAACCTGCTCTATCAGGTGATGGCGGAGGCCATTCGCTTCAATTACAGGGTGGATCCTCAGCTGACGGCTATGGTTCGGGACAATGCCGGAAACTCCATCGCCCCGGTGGAGCGCCGCCTGGAGACCGGGGACGTCATCGTGGAGCGGGGACAGGTGGTCACCCCCCAGCAGGCCCGTCTGCTGAGGTATCAGGGGTACGCGGAGGCCGTGTTCCCCCTGACGCAGTTGATCATCGTCGGCCTGCTGATGTTTGTTTTGCCGCTGTGGCTCGAAATTTCGACGGGGGGAATGACCAACGAGCGGCCGTCCTGGGGATGCATCGTTTTCGTCATCGGCCTGGGTTGGGTCTGCGAGGCGGCGGCGGCGCATCTCAACGCGGCCGGGGCGGGGATTCTGGCCTCCGTGACGGTGGCCTATCTCTGTATGCCCCACGGCTTCGCGTTTCACGTCTGCCTTGTGGGAATCGCCTCGGGGGTGTTTCTGATCACGGGGCTGTCCGTGTACAGCACGCTGCTTCTCGTGATATCGAGCCTGGTGGCCTCCATGGCGGGTTTTTACGTCCTGCGTAAAATCGAGTCGCGCGAGCATCTGGTCTACAAGGTGTTTGCGCTGGCCTTTTTTCTCGCCGTGGCAAAGGCGCCCATCCTCTGGCTTCAGGGCTACCCCATAACCTGGGAGACCCTCAGGCTGAGTCCCCTCGGAGAAACGTGGTTCATGTGCGGGCGTTTTTTGTTTTTCGACCTTGCGACGACATTTCTGGCGGTATCCCTGCTGCCCATGATCGAGGGTTACGTCGGGGCATTCTCGGTTTTGAAGATGAGAGAGCTGAGCCACCCCTCCAGTCCGCTGCTCCGAAAGCTGCAGACCGAGGCGCCGGGAACCTATCACCACTGCCTGATGATAGGCTCTCTCGCGGAGGCCGTGGCC
>JAITPZ010000120.1 GCA_031289165.1 Synergistaceae bacterium | reverse complement strand
CTGCGATCCGCGAACATCATCTTGCTGGTCTCGGCCAGGGTGTGCAAAAAGTGCTCGCTGTTATGACCCCAGCTCGCGACGGGGAAGTTTTCCATGATATTCAAAATTTCCATGACGTGCACCCCCGCGCTCGACGCCGGAGGAGGGCCGATCACCGTGAAGCCGCGGTATGTCCCTGTGACGGGTTCGCGCTGCTCGATTTTGTAGGCGCCCAAGTCCGCCTTCGCCATGATGCCGCCCGCCTTCGCGACCGCGGAGACAACGGCGTCCCCAACCTCTCCCTTGTAGAAAATATCTGGACCCTTCTCCGCCAGAAGCTTGAACGTTTTGGCCAGCGCGGGGTTCTTCAGCGTATCTCCCGCTTGAAGCGGCAGCCCTTCCGGCGTGTAGGGCGTGCCATCGGGGTTGTAGGCGCTGATCTTCTCAAAATTCTCCTCGACCATGGAGGCCAGGAGTTTGTCCACCGTGAACCCCTCCTCGGCGAGCTTTATCGCCGGGGCCGCAACCTCCGCGAAGGACAACGTGCCGTATTTTCCCAGAATGGTGAACAACCCCGAGACAGAGCCGGGAACGCCCACGGACTTGCCGCCGATCTCCGTCCACTTCTCCTTTTGAGACTGTTCGGACGCATACATGTCCTTCGTTGAAGCACCCGGCGCCATCTCGCGGAAGTCCCAGCACACGATCGTACCGTCCGCCAGACGGATCGTCGCGAAACCGCCTCCGCCGATACCCGACGCGTTGGGCTCCACCACGTTCAGAGCGAGAGCCGTCGCCACCGCCGCGTCAATCGCGTTGCCGCCTTTCTGGAGGATCTCCACTCCCACACGGGAGGCCAATTCGTTCGCCGCGGCCACCATCCCGTTCTTCCCCTTCACGTCGTTGTACTCGATCGGGGCGTTCGCGGCCCACACCTCCGCAGCGCAACACAGGGAGAGCACAAGAACCAAAACCGTCAAAATCACACGTCGCATCATATTTCCACCTCTCTTCAAAATACGCCGGAACGGACGCCCCGGCGTTGCAAAACAGGGCTATAAATTCAAAGGCCTAAAGTTAGGCACTATTTATAGCGGTAAAGCTCATGCCCAGCGGCAAAATTTTGAGCAAAAAAGAGTCAACGACTCTAATTCTGATGCAGCCACTTCCCGATGCCATCGTCGACAAGCTGCTGGTATTCGGGCAATCCGTCGATTTCGATGGCTTTGCTTTCATCGACGAAGAACTCCATCATGGACAGGAAGGTCACGACAGCGGTCAGATGACGCGCGGTGCGCATCGCAAGGGGCTTTCCACTTTCATCCCAGGGAACAAACAAACGCCCCAGAGCCGCGGCCTTCATGTAGGCCTTGTCCCTGCCTTCCAGTACCAGCGTCTCGTCCGTTCGCCCCCGCAGGCGGCCTTGACTTGGATTGGCAACCTCCATCAGGATCGGCAGAGTGTCGCTGGCGTCGCCCCACTCACGATGGCTCAAGCCCCGAAAATTCTTCGGCGACGGTTCGAGACGGATTTCGATCCCCCGGCCCTTCAGCTCCATCGCGGCGGCGGCGGCCAGCTCTATGCTCCTCTCGTGAGCGACGATCGCGTCGACCACGGGATATTCCGGCGACGCCTCGTGCAGGTCGAAAGCCAGATCGATCTTCTCCTTACGCAGAAATTCCATGATCGCCCAGGCCAGCCGCTCCGTCGGGGTCCCGTCCGCCACGCCGGGATAAGCGCGGTTCAGGTTGCGGGCTTCGTTTCCTGACAAGCGCTGCCCCGAGGCTTTGTGAATGTAGATGTCCGGGTTTGGCCAGGTCAATGTGTGCAGTATGTCGCGCGAGCCGTAGCGGAACACGCGCGTCGATCCGTCGGGAAGAGTGAAGCTCATCGATTCGGGCGAAGCCTCCTGCGGCTGCGTGTGAGCGAAGCCCGCGCGGTTCGCGAAGGGAATGACGTAAAGCTTGCCCCGGCTCACTTGAGCGCGTTCCACCATGAGAATAGCCGTCATATACCCCGCCGGTTCGTTGGGATGCGTTCCTCCCAGCACCAGTACGGATCCGCCCGGTTCTTCTCCGCTCTGGACGTAGACCGGCGTGTCCAAAAGAGTGTCCCGAAGCGGCGCGAACCACTCCGACAAAAGATGTTCCTCGAAGCCCGAAGCGGGAATTAACGCGTCGAGGGTCCGCATTGCGGCAAAATCCCGGTTGGCGAGCCACGCGACGCCGAGCGCGCATATCAAGAGGCATAGCGCCGTCGCCTTCGTCCCCTGGGGGTTGAATTTGAAATTCATGTTCATGGCGGGCATCGCCTCCGTATCACTTCAACATCAGCAGGCGCAACGCCAGCGGGATCACTACGAGAGCTGCCGTCACCTGTTTCCAGAAGTTTTTCTCGTCAAAGAGACAGCGCAGAACCAAAAGAAGAATCAGTCCCACGATGCCCCGATAAATAAGGGTCATTGCCGCACCTCCATTTTCGGCACTCCTACAGCGCGCCTATCGGGTCAGGAAGGGGGCCAGCTTCCCGGACCAGGCGATGATCGCCACGCCCCACAGCACCGTAACAATCGCCGGAACCACGCATTTTACGAGTATTCTGAAGTAGTTCTTCTCCTCGACGACCTGCGCCGCGAAGATTCCCGCCAGTGCCGTCGGCGGCATGAGATCTCCCAGGCCGGCGATCAGGGCCAAAGCGGTCCCCACGAGAATTTGATCACGGTCGAGGAGCGCCAGAATGAAGGGTACCCCCAGCACCGACGCCGCGCCGAAGGAGGAAATCGCGCCGAACAGGGGAATCGAAACGCCGATGCTGACGTAGAGCAGCCAGGGCGGAATGTCGAGCGCCGAGACGGAGACGAACCCGCGCACGCCGTTCAGCGTCATCACCTGGACGAACATGCCTACGCCCATCAGTATCCCCAGCACGGGCAGAGCGTCGTTCATGGCGCGGACGGCGGAGTCGAGAGGGTTCCATTTCTGCCCGCTGAAGATGGCGCACGCCGACGCGATCAGGAACTGCAAGGGCATCCCCAGCGAAGGGAAAAGCTCGGGGAAAAGCTGTTCGCCTCCCATCAGAACGATGAGCGCCGCGAAGGGAAGAAACAGGCGGAAGGTAAGCGGCGCTCTTTCCATACGCGCGAGTTCCGCCTCCAGCCCCGCTTCATCGACGGCACCCCGGCGCCGCAGCCACGGATAGATGAAGATCAGCGCGACCAGCAGAGCCAGGGGAACGGTGGCGAAGAGGAGAGGCAGAGCGAACCCGACATAGGGCATGTCAATACCGCCTCCGATGATCATGACCGGAATATCGACGGGCGGCGCGATCATGCCGTAGATGGCTCCGAGCGCGATGGCCGAGCCCGTCTGCGCTTTCGGCACGCCGAGCTTGAGCAGAATCGGCGCGACCAGAGCGCCGGTCGTCAAACACGCGGCAGTGGAAGATCCCGTCAGCATTCCGGGCAGCATGATCAAAAACATGACTCCGATGGAAAGAAGCAAGGGTTGTCGGCGGAATTTTCGGATGCCCCATGAGGCGACGGCCTCCGTCAGGCCGATGTCCTGCACCGTTTTCATGAAAATCATGGCGCAGGCGATGATGAGAATCGTGTCGAGGTAGCCGAACATCCCTTCGACCAAGTGCCGCACGGGAATCCCGAAGCCCGCGAGCAGCGCGCCAACAACGGCGGACGCAGACATCGCCACGGCGATAGGCAGCTTCAGAGCGAAAGCCCCAAACGCGAAACACGCAATCATGGCGAGGGCGTAAAAACCCTCCGGCCAGAACCATTCCCAGGTCATAGGCTGCGTTAGGACAGTCCCCTTACAGGGTGACGCCCCACTCCTTCAGGACGGCCGCGAGGTCGTTGCCCACGGTCTGGATTCCATCGGCCTCCACCATCGTCACGGACGCGGGCTTTGCCCGGTCGAAGAGACCGTCGGCATTGGCGCCCTTCACGACGATCAAGGCGTCAGCAAGGGGAA
>JAITPZ010000119.1 GCA_031289165.1 Synergistaceae bacterium | reverse complement strand
CTCGGCCACCCTACCACTTCAAAACGCTTTACCTGATTGGAGCCGGCGATCCGACTTGAACGGACGACCTGCTGATTACAAGTCAGCTGCTCTACCAACTGAGCTACACCGGCAAGCTTCACTTCGGCTACCCCACAGTACAGGTTGGCATTCTACAGGCGCAAATCCCTCCTGTCAAGTCCTTAAAGCGTCCCAAATCCACGATAAGATCCCGGAAGAATGCCACGAACATTCACAGAGAGCCGGATTCATCCAAATTTAACGAAATATTCCGGAATTAAATTCTTTAAAATAACTGAGTATCGAATGAAAGCAACCTGATGTCAATCACCCTTCCCGGCGATTTTTGCCACGGCCGCGGCGAAGGCTCCCTCGAGGTCTTCTTTGAGGGATTCGATCCCCTCCAGGCCAATGGCGAGGCGCACCAGGCGATCGGAAATTCCCATCTGCGCCCGCATCTCCGGCGAAAGCGAGGCGTGGGACATTGTGGCCGGGTGGCAGGCCATCGATTCCACGGAGCCCAAGCTCTCCGCCAGCGTGATGACGCGCATCGCGGAAAAAAACGCCGGCAGGGAACAGGCCTCATTCAGCTCGAACGAAAGCAGTCCGCCCGCCCCGCTTGCCTGCCGGGTCTGGACGGCGTAGCCCCGGTCACTTTCCAGGCCGGGATAGAACACCCGATCCACGTTCGAATGGTCTTTCAGCCAGTGCGCGATGACGGTCGCGCTTTCCACCTCGCGGTCCATGCGAATGGCGAGGGTCTTGAGTCCGCGCAGCAGCAGATAGCAATCGAAGGGCCCCAAAACGCCGCCCGAAGATTTCTGAATGAGAAGAAGGCGCTCGGCCAGATCCGGGGTTTTCACCACTACAAGACCCGCCAGCACGTCGTTATGACCGCCGATGTATTTAGTGGCGCTGTGAACGACGATGTCGGCTCCCAATGCGAGAGGCCGCTGAAGGTAAGGAGAGAGAAAGGTGTTGTCCGCAATCACGAGCGCGCCGTGCCGATGCGCGATACGCGCCACCTCGGCGATATCGCTCACCTGAAGGGTCGGGTTCGTGGGCGTCTCCAGAAGAACGGCCTTCGTGTTCGCGGAAAAGGCGGCTTCCAGAGCAACGGGGTCTGTGGTGTCCACGATGCGCCAGGTCACACCGAAGTTTTTGAAGTGCGTGTTCAGAAGGCGAAAGGATCCGCCGTACAGATCACACGGGATCAAAATTTCATCCCCGCCGCCAAAAAGGAAAAGCACCGCCGTGATCGCGGCCATGCCCGAGGCGAAGGCATAACCGGAATGCCCCTCCTCCAGCAGGGCGATCTGTTGTTCAAGTACCCGACGCGTGGGGTTTCCCGCTCGGCTGTAGTCGAACGGTTGCTCAACGCCGAGTTCGAACTGTCGATACGTCGCGGTCTGGTAAATAGGCGCCGTAAGGGCCCCCGTGCTTCCATCCACGCCAAAAGCCCCATGAATGAGGGTCGTTTCAAATTGGTCCTTCGTCATATCCTTCCGTCTCCCGTCCCGTAAGATGATAAAAAAACGGGGACCCCATCAGGGATCCCCGTCGCTGGACACACAGATCGACTCAGCCGCCGACCGCCCCAGGCGAGGATCCGCAGCTCATTTGCATCATCATGGACATTGCGAACAGACGAACTTCCACAAAATCGATACCCCTGGGCATCCGCGATTCCTCCTTTTCCTGAAACGAAACGCTTCTGAATCCAATTTCGATACTTTTTTATAATAGCACGTTAAAAAAACTATTGCAAAGAAAACCAAAAATTATGCAGCAAAGTCATTTTTAAAAGTTTTCACTTCCTCCGGCGACGCCGGTTCCCTCCGTCACAAGTCAGGCGACCGTCAATACGCGACCGGGCATTATCCCTTTCGCACGATCAGGCTGAAGGTCGAGTCTCCGTTGTCGATCAGCTTCAGGATTTCGTGCCCCTCGTCCCTGATGCTGCGCGGCACGTTCCGCACGGGCTCGCCATCGTTCATTCGAATGGAGAGCACCTGTCCGTCGTCGAGTTCCTCCAGCGCCACCTTTGCCTTAACGAAGGTGACGGGACAGACAACGTCGGTGATGTCGACGGTCTGGTCCACGACGCAGTCACCGGGCATGGAGAGCCCTCTCCAGCGAGGTCTTCAGAGTATCCCAGCCGTCGCGATCGATGGCGACGCGAAACCGCTCGCCGGGCCTCGCGTGTTCCGAGAAGAAATCGAGCGCGGCGTCGGTGATCCGGAAAAGCGCCTCTTTGTCCTCGATGATCGGAAAAAGCTCGTTGCCCTTCGCGATCAAATTGCCGAAGGTGCCTCCGAAGGAAAGGATATAGCCGGATTCTCCCTTCCATGCTTCTGTCGGGCAGGATTTGACGCACCTTCCGCAGTCGCTGCATTTTGTTCCGTCCAAGTCGATACGATCGCCGGAGAGCGACAGGGCTTTCGTCCGGCAGGCCTTAATGCAGACGCCGCAAAGGATGCAGGCTTCCTTTTCCCATCTGACCCGGTAGCCCCCCTTCACGCCGATGTCGTTTTCCTCCGCCTTGAGGCAGTTGTTCTGGCAGCCGGTCACGCCGAACTTGAACTTATGGGGCAGCTCTCTCCCAAAGTACCGCTCGGATATCTCCCTGGCCAGCGTGGAGGTGTCGATGCAACCGCTCGGGCAGATCGCGTTTCCCTGGCAGGCCGTCACGGTGCGCACCCGTGGGCCGCAGACGCCCACCGAGACTCCGCCCGCCTCCAGCGCCGATTTTACGGCGTCGATATCCCCGAGTTTTATGAAGGGAATTTCGATCCCCTGACGCGAGGTCAGGTGCACATGTCCATCGCCGTATTTCTCAGACACGTTCGCGATCGTAACTAGCTGTTCGGCCGTAAAATTCCCGCCGACCGCCTTGAGCCGCATAGAAAAATTATCCTTCTGTTTCTGGCGCATGAAGCCGCCGCTCTTGAGCGCTTTGTAATCCGCCTCCGCCACGCGAAACTCCCCCTCCCGATACAAAACCTTCCACGCCGGCGTGTCCTGTCAAATATCATACTAAATATATTAGAAATAATGAAAATTATGCTGTCGCGGTCGATTTTTGTCAATACGCCGTTCAGGATTCTGAGCTTCTCCCTGTCCGGCTTCGCAGCGATTTCGCGGGCTCCGCGGCTCCGGCTCTCCATGACCGGCGAGCGCGGGCCGGTGGAGTGATATAATCGCGGTATTTCAGAGTGCGCGGCATCTATTGACGATGTCCGTATCCGGAGGAACGCCGATGGTTGCAAAAGTTTACGATAATCCGGAAATATACCGGATCGAGGTGCCTCTCCCTCAAAATCCATTGAAATATTTGAACTGTCATGTGGTGAAAAGCGGCGGCGAGGTGCTGATCGTCGATACCGGGTTCAATCGCCCCGAGTGCCGGGCGGCTTTTGAAGCGGGGCTGGAGGAGCTGAAAATATCCCTCGATGGCGCGGTCCTTTTCCTGACCCATATTCACAGCGACCATATCGGGCTGGCCGAACAGTGCGTGAAGGCCGGCTCGAAAGTCCGCATGAGCAAAATCGACCATGATCTTTTTCGGTATATCCTGTCGGGCGCACACTGGGTAAAGATGGAAAAATTCTATCTCAGCGAGGGCTTTCCGGAAAGCGAAATGGCTTTGCAGTCCGACGGCAATCAGGCGAGGATTTACGCTCCCCGTACCGTCTTCCCGGTCACGCCGGTGGAGGATGGGACCGAACTGAGGCTGGGGAATTGTCTGTTTCGCTGCGTGCATACTCCGGGCCATTCGCCGGGGCATACCTGTCTCTGGCTGGAACGCGAAAAGCTGCTTTTCGCCGGCGACCACGTCCTCTGCGATATCACTCCGAACATCGGTGTCCGGAAAGATGGGGATACGGCCCTCGCGAATTACCTGACGAGCCTGGACAAGGTTCGCCGGCTTGCGGCGGAGCACGTTTTCCCCGCTCACCGCCACGCAAATCGGGGACTCTCTGAACGTATCGACGAGCTAAAAGTGCACCACGAGCAGCGTCTGAACGAGATCCTCGCGGTGATGTCGAAAGAACCGGGCCTGACCGCTTACGAGATCGCCGCTCATCTTTCGTGGTCGGTTAGGGGCCTGCTCTGGAAAAAATTTTCCCCCACACAAAAGAGGTTCGCCATGAGCGAAACGCTCTCGCATCTGATGCACCTGCGAAACGGCGCCCGCGCCGTCCGGTATTTGGATGGCGCGGTTTACCGCAACAGAGCGGCGAACGGATGACAGCGTTAAAGATTAAGAATTTTCATATTATGGATTGCCATATTTCGAAAACAATTTTGGCGTTCGGGCATCCGGTCGCCGTTCAGTAATTTGGATGCCCCGATTTTACCGATGAGGGACGCATAGAAGCGGCAGGCGGACTTTATTTTTTCGACCTCGCAGCTTTCGTCGCGCATGTGCGCCAGCTTATATTCCCCCGGGCCGAAACCGATCACGGGAATCCCCATGCTCACGGGCGTTACGGCGTTGGTGCTGAAATCCCAGAAATCGTATCTGTTCGGAGGAGCTCCGAACACCTCCGTGAAGGCCGCTCTGCAGGCTCGGGCGAGTTCGTGGTTTTCGTCGATTTTCCAGGCCGCGTGCAGGGGCTCATATGTCAGCTCCGCCCCCGTCCACGTCGTGCGTTTCAGAGTTCCGAGCTGCCATGCGGCTTTTTTCCCGGCGATCAGGTCGTTCATTTCCCCCCTGACGTCCTCCTCGGTCTCACCCGGAACCAATCGTCTGTCAAGGTAAATGGAGCACTCTGAGGGCACCGCGTTGAGCGACGCGCTGACGCTGGAAATATCGGAGAGCACGATGGTGCCGTGCGGGGTTCCGGACGCCGTCAGACGGGCATTCAGGCGCTCCACGCGCTGGATGATCTCCGCCATCTCGTAGACCGCGTTGAGGCCCTTCTCGGGAGCCGAGCCGTGGGCAGAAATGCCGTGCGTCGTCACGAGCGCCTGCGCCTTGCCCTTGTGTCCGAGCGTGACGACGTTGTCGGAGGGCTCGCAGATGACCACCCAGTCCGGCCTCAGCCCGCGCTCTCCAAAGAGAACTTTCAGGTTTTCTCCGTCGCAGAATTCCTCACAGACCGTGGCGGTGACGTAAACGGTCCGGCCCGCAATGCAGCCCGCCTCCCTCGCGAGAATGGGGGCGTAGAGCGACGCGGCCAGCGCCGATTTCATGTCCACCGATCCCCGCCCATAAAGCCGCCCCTCCACGATATCTCCGCCGAAGGGAGGAAACTTCCACGCTTCCGCGTCGACGACCTCCACCGTGTCCATGTGGGAGTCGAACAGAATCGTTTTTTCCCCGTTCCCGATCCTTCCAACCACGTTTCCGATTCGATCGATGAACACCTCGTCGTAGCCCAACTCTCTCATTTTTGCCTCCGTGAGCCTGGCCACGTCGCCCTCGTGCCCGGAAACGCTTTGTGCTCGCACAAGAACCTGCGCAAAAGCGACAAGGTCGTTTTCGTACCTGTCAGTGCTCCTGCCGCGATTCATACGCTCCACCTCCGTCTGTCATGTATTGGGAAAATCATGCAAAAGTCGTTTTGTTAAGCCGACATCGGAAAAGCCCGCTCTCCGCACGATCAGCCCCTTCAGAGGACCTCTTCCGTGATCTATTATAAGTCCGCTCTGCCCCTCTTCGGAAGGTGGCTCTCCAGGGTTGTTTCGGGTAAATCTTCTTGACAGGAGAAATAAATAAAATTTCAGGCTATTTATTTACACATTTAACCTGCTTAAATTGTTGACATTGATTGCTAAAATTCTGTATTATGCTAATTTAGTGTGATGCTGATATGGAGGCTTTTAACGGATAGAGAGTCGAGGAGGAGAAAATTTTAATGAAGAACAGAATTTATGCGGAAATAGACCGTCTGGAAGAAGAACTCATCGGAAAACTGTGTGAATTGGTCCGATGCCCCGCGGTTTCGCCTCACAATGGGGGAACCGGCGAACAGGCCAAAGCCGAGCTGATCGAGAAAATTCTGAAAGAACTTGGACTCCCCGCGCCGGAGTGGATTTTCGTCAGGGATGAGGCGGCTCCGGACGGAAAACGCCCCAGCCTCATAACGCGCTATCCCGGAACAACCAATGAAAAACTTTGGATCGTATCTCATGTGGACGTTGTCCCCGAGGGAGACAGAAACCTCTGGAGCCATGACCCCTACGATCCCGTAGTGAAGGATGGCTACGTTTACGGTCGCGGCGCCCTTGACAACGGGCAGGCATTGGTGGCCTCCATCTACGCCCTTTACGCGCTGAAAAATCTTGGTATTTCTCCGAAGCGCGAGGTTGTTCTCTGTTTCCCCGCCGACGAGGAAATGGGAAGCCACTACGGCTTCGACCATCTGGTCAGTCGCCTGTCCATGGACGATCTCGTCCTCGTTCCGGATATCGGGACGGAAAAGGGAGATATCCTCTATATTGGAGAGAAAGGGCCTTTGTGGATTGAGTTTGTGGTCCACGGAAAGCAGGTTCACGCATCCCTTCCCAACAGGGGGCTCAACGCGTGTCGTGTGGCAAACCTGCTGTCCGTAGAACTGGACAGCGCCTTTCATAAGGCATTCACGGACACGAGTGATATCTTCGATCCTGCCTGCAGTACCTTCGAGCCGACGCGCAGATTTTCCAACGTAGCGAATATCAACACAGTTCCCGGGGTCGAGCGTTTTGCCTTCGACTGCAGAATTCTGCCCGGTGCGGATCCCGACGCGGCACTCGCAGTGGCAAAGGAGGTTGTCGCGGACGTGGAGAAGCGGACCGGCGCCTCGATAGAGATTATCATAGCCAACAGACAGGATCCGGCAGCCCTGTCTCCTCTTGACGCCCCCGTAATTCGCCTCGCCTCCGGAGCCATCAAAGAGGTTTTGGGGGTGGAACCGCGCTTCGGAGGTCACTGTGGAGCCACCTGCGCAACCCCGGC
>JAITPZ010000081.1 GCA_031289165.1 Synergistaceae bacterium | reverse complement strand
CCCCGTAGCTGTCATTTTGACGATTCCCGCCGCCGGCAGCGAGTCCAGCAAGGGAAGCGTGATCACCAATGAAGAAACGCAACAGAAATGGTCTTATAACGACCCTCTCCTGCGCCCTTTGCTCAGCGTCGTGAACCCCGAACTGTTTTATACCCTGCCCAAAAATCAGATCGCCAACGGCGTGGCGGACATGATGAGCCATATCTTCGAACGCTACTTCACCAACACCTCGCATACCGATCTGACGGACGGGCTTTGCGAGGCGACGCTCAGGGCCATCATGAAAAACGCCCTGATCCTGACCTCGAATCAGGCAAATTACGACGCATGGAGTCAGGTCGGTTTCGGAGGGACGATCGCCCATAACGATCTGCTGGGGCTCGGGCGCGAACAGGATTGGGCCAGCCACCGTATCGAACACGAACTCAGCGCGATCTATGACGTTCCCCACGGCGCGGGGCTCGCGGTCGTGACCCCCAACTGGATGGAATACGTTTATAAAACCAACATCGGGATGTTCGTGCAGTTCGCGGTCAACGTCATGGGAGTGGAGGGCGATTATCGAGACCCGGACGCCATCGTGATGGAGGGCATTGATCGCCTGCGCGAGTTCTTCCGAAAGATGGGCCTTCCCGCTTCGCTCTCGGACCTCGGCATCGGCACGGAGAAATTTATGCTGATGGCAAAGAAGGCGACCGGCGAGGAGTACGGCAGAGAACAGCCTCTGGGCGGGTTGAAAAAGTTGTACTGGCAGGATGTCCTCGAAATTTATAAACTCGCCGGCAGAAGCAGCCAGGAACAGATTGGAAGCAGGTGACGGCGATGCGATATAACAACCTGCCGGAGACAAATCTTAAAGTATCGCTTCTCTCCCTGGGAACGATGATGTTTGGCGGGCAAACAAACGAGAACGAGAGTTTGCGAATCATGGATTACGCGTATGAACATGGCGTCAATCTTTTCGACACCGCCAACGTATACAATCAGGGCGAAAGTGAACGAATCGTCGGAAAAGGCATCAAAAACAGGCGAGAGAAGATTCTCCTGGCGACAAAAGTCAACGGACAAATGGGCCAGGATCCAAATGACGCGGGACTGAGTCGCCGTAACATTCTGTCCGCCGCGGATAAAAGTCTGCAGCGTTTGGATACCGACTACATCGACATCTACTATATGCACGCTCCCGATTACAAAACTTCTCTGGAGGAATCGTTGGAGACAATGTCGCGGCTGGTCGCGTCGGGCAAAATCCGTTACATTGGAGTCAGCAACTTTGCGGCGTGGCAAATCGCCGATATCCTGGCAATTTGCGACAAACGCAGCTATGTGACGCCGATTATTACCCAAAATGTCTGCAATCTCATCACGCGAGGCATTGAGAGCGAGCTCGTCCCATTCCTGAAAGCGCATCGCCTGGGGTTGACGACCTACAATCCCCTTGCCGGAGGACTTCTGGCGGGGAAACACCGGCCGGGAAATCCCGCTGAAAACACGCGCTTCGCAAATAACAAAATGTATTACGACCGGTATTGGTCGAACGAAAATTTTACAGCCGTTGAAAAATTGAAGGCGATCGCGGAAAAACGGAGATTGAACCTGTTGCAGTTATCCATGAAATGGTGTGCGACACAGGAGATAGTTACGAGCGTCATTTCCGGAGTGAGTCGTCTGTCGCAGCTTGAACAGAATATCGAATCCCTCGAAGGCGAACCTCTGGATTCTGAAGCGATGGCGCAATGCGATGAAATATGGTGTTCTTTGGCCGGAACCCGTTTCGCCTATAATCGATAGCGTATCCGAGGAGGCATTACGATGAAATCTTTGACTGATGTTTATGAATTGCACAATGGTGTTGGGATTCCCTGCGTGGGCTTCGGCACCTGGCAGACGCCCAATGGGGAGACCGCCGTGTCCGCCGTAAAGGCGGCGCTCTCGCTGGGGTACCGGCATATTGACACCGCCGCGGCCTACGAAAACGAAGAAAGCGTGGGAATCGCGATAAAGCAAAGCGGCGTCGCCAGAAAAGACATTTTTCTCACCAGCAAACTGCAAAACACGGCACATGGCTATGAGGAAGCTCAGGCGGCTTTCGAGCGGACGCTGAAAAACCTGGACACGGATTATCTCGATTTGTACCTGATTCACTGGCCGAACCCCATTAAATACAGAACCCGCTGGCAGGAGGCCAACGCGGGCACATGGAAGGCTTTCGAGGAATTCCACAGGGCCGGTCGCATCCGCGCCATCGGCGTCAGCAATTTCTTCCCCCGCCATATCGACGAGCTGATGAAAACTGCGACAGTCGCGCCTGCGGTCAATCAGATATTTCTCTGTCCCGGCGAACCCCAAGCCGAGGTCTCGGACTACTGCAGGAAAAACAACATCCTTCTGGAGGCCTACAGTCCGCTTGGCACGGGGAAAATTTTCGAAGTTTCGGAAATGAAGGCACTTGCGGAAAAATACGGCAAACCCATCGCCCAAATCTGCATCCGCTGGAGCCTGCAAATGGGCTTTCTTCCCCTGCCCAAATCGGTGACAACCTCCCGCATCAAGGAAAATACCGGAGTGTTTGATTTTGAACTGTCAGTGGAGGACGTAAAGCTGATTGCCGGGTTGAAGGGCTGCTGTGGCTACGCGAGAAATCCCGATGCAATGACATTTTAGATGCGGACAATCGGAAAAGGGGAGTATTGTGGAAAAATACGACATCATCCACTTTGAAGCGCTGGGCGCGGAAGCCAAGCACCTGGAAGAGGAAACGATTCGGGGACAGCGGGAAAATCATTTGTCCAAAGATCTCAGGTCTCTCGTCGTTCCGGACACGGTTCAGGATTTTTTGAAAAAGAACCCCGATGCGGTCCTGCCCGATATTATTACGACGAAAACGCATTCCGTGCTTCCCCGGGATTATCTGAGCGGCACGAAAAAAAACATCGTGACCCGAAGCGCGGGATACGATCACTTCGAGCACCTGACGGACGTCGCGAACTTCGCCTCCCTGCGCGAATATTGCGTTGCCGCCGTCGCGCAGACAGCGATGAAATTTCTGTACGCCACGGCGGGGTATTTGAATCACTATACCGAGAATACCCGCACTTTCGAAAGGAATAAAAGCATTTCCTTTATCGAGCTGACCTCCGATAAGGTAGCGACGGTTTTCGGGCTGGGAAAGATCGGGAAGAAAACTTATGATCTTCTCGCGGGCAACGGATTGACGACGCAGGGCGTCGACGTCCGGCAAAACGAGCTGGACACTCTCTATAATCACGGCGTCAAATTCGTTTCCAAAGAAGAGGCGATCGAAAGCAGCGACATCATCGTCAACACGATGAACCTGACGAAGACCACTGGAAGCCGGTTCTTCAACGTAAACTATTTTCCGAAAGAATATCTGTCCCAGGCAAAAACCGGACTGCTTTTCATCAACGTAACAAGAGGCGAAATCGCCCCGGAGTCGGTGCTCCTGGAACTCTACGACAAAAAGATCATTGCCGGAATCGGAGTGGACGTTTTTAGCGAAGAAAACATTTTTTCAAAGATTGTCAACGGTCAGGTACCGGAGAAAGCGGACCATATTGCCGCCATGGAGATGCTAGAGCGTTCCTGCAGCCGCAGCGCGAACATCTACATCCAGCCACATCAGGCTTTTAATTCGGACCTGGCCGCGATCAACAAGGCGCGCGAAGCAATCAGGCACGTCATAGCCTGGTACAAAAACGACAAAAAACGCTTCGACGAACAACTTCCCTATTACAAGGGCTAACAAAGCGGCATTGAATGTAAAAACAATCGTTTATTGACTGTTTACTTATCGAAGGAAGAATGGTCATGCACATGACCAATGCTTTGTTGTCCCCCCAGGTGGGGGGTATCATGCCCGCCGTCAGCGCGGCGGCAATCGCTTATTCCGTCAAAAAAATCTCCACGGACGGACTGGATGAAAAAATCTCCATGATGGGAATTTTGGGAGCTTTCGTCTTTGCCGGGCAGATGATCAACTTCACCATCCCCGCTGCGGGCTCCAGCGAATACATTGGAGGCGGCATCTTCCTGGTCGCGCTTTTGGGTCCTTTTCCCACGATACTGACATATTTTCGGATGCGTAGATCACTGCTGTCAACTTAAGCGTTTTTTGCATATTCTTTTTGGGGGTAACTCTCGCAAAATGGGGTATCTACGAAGAGAATACTATGTACGCGAAGCCCTATTTTGTTCTTAAGTTGACAGCAGTGATGCGTAGATTCTAAAATCTGCTCACAGACATCAGTCGCTCTTTCTGGTTCATGGTCATGCAACCCGCGCACTCTAAATTTGAGTTTTTCTCATTAAGGATTTCCAAGCGAATCGCGTCAGAAAACTTTCCGCAACATTTGACTCCATTTCTTGGTATAGAGGAAATGGCACTGTAAATGAGAGAAAATCATCTCCCAGAAGTTTATCCAGATAGAAGCGGGCGGAAATGTCCATCAATCCAATAATGGCGTTCGGGTTGCCCTGTTCTGCCTCATGAAAGGGATAAGCCCCCAAACATTGACATCCCGCGCCAAAGGGAACCTTTACATGATCGACATTAGGATGCGAAAAATGGACAAGACCGGCCAGAGCTGAAAGTTGATCCGAGTTCGCCAAGAAAGCCACGACCTTCGGTTTTTCCTCGGGCCTGAGATCCTTTAGAGGTTTCATCACAACGCAAAGCCCCTCGGGTTTTGTATAAGGCACGTTCGCGGCAAACGCCTCCACCATTTCGGGGGTTTTCAGGAAACCCTCTCCCTCGGAAAATTCTTCTACCATAATTTTGGGCGCCCCAGATGTTTTTAATTGTTCAAGTACGGCGCGGCCTTGTTCCCATCCCTTGTTCCCGATGGATAAAAAGCGAAAATAGCACTCGCGCCCCCCTGGAAATTCGTCCGGGTCGTGAGATTCTAGACAAAAACCAGAAGAAGCCCCTGGGCAGCCGCAGCTGCCTTTGCACAATGCCACCGTTGACCCTTTCGCGGCTTCGGCTACTAGAGACATCGCACACAGTGGGTTGAGCTTTCTTGACTCAGCTGGGGGTTCTTCCGCATAAAAAATCGCCAAAGGCGGATATTTGAGCGACAAGGCGTTTTCTATAGATGGCATTCCATCGTCTCCTCTTTGAAACAGATTTTCATCGATTATAGTGAATATGTCAGTTCTATAAGATGTTCAACAGCGGATGCTCGCACTTCCACGTCATAAATGTGAGTTACAGTGCAGGCTTCCAACCAGATGCCATCCGCCGCATATCGGATCATCCGCCCCAGGGCAGAGCCAGCGTTTTCGGAGTGTTTTTCCATTTGAGAGATCACCCATTTCTGCCAGACAGTCGCAAAGAGCGCGTCATTGCTCATCGACAGGGCCAAAGCCCCAAGAAGTTTACTTTCACTCGGTTCGTTTTTGGGAAACGCTGAAGCCCTCACGTATGCCCTGGAAAATTGGCCACGCGGGTTTGAATCCTGGGCTATATACTCGTTGATGGAGCTTTCAAATAAGGCAAGCAGATAATTGAACAGCCCCTCAATCAGAGCATGCTTGCTTGGAAAGTGATATATGAGCCCTCCTTTGCTGACGCCCGTTCTTTGCGCGACAAGATCAAGAGTCAAAGCGCCCAATCCGCGCTCAACAGCGACAAACGCGGCTGATTCCAATAACTGTTGTCTGACGAGATCCGGTTGCTTCTTTTTTCTATTGTTATTTGTCATACGAAAATAATAATACCAACCAGTCGGTTTCGTCAAGTAACTTCTACTTTTTAATCCAATGCCAACAACTTAAGCTCAATTAACGGGATTTTGGGGACCAGGACCCTGGGTGGAGTCTGGGGTAAAGCTCAGGGGTTGGGTAAATTTCCTCTAAAACAACAAACCTCATTGTGAAGTACGACCCCAACGACACAGCATGCGCGTTGGAAATTGTCAGCTTTTCCATTCAAAAAGGGGAAAGGATCGCGCTGATCGAGGCCAACGGAGCCGGGAAATCCACTCTTCTGCTGACCCTGGCCGGCGTATTGGCACCTGATTTTGGGGAAATTGTCTTCGAAAACGTCGTGGTGGAAAAAGACACTTTGCGCGAACTGCGACGCAGTATCGGGATGGTGTTTCAAAATCCGGATGGCCAACTTTTCATGCCAACCGTATACGAAGATGCTGCGTTCGGCCCCCGCAACTACGGATTGCCCGAGGAAAAAATCGAGGCGCGAATGGACCAAATTTTGGCTCA
>JAITPZ010000264.1 GCA_031289165.1 Synergistaceae bacterium | reverse complement strand
GCCGGGTGCAGGAAGCTGAAAGGCTTGGGGGCCTGGCGCATCAGGGCAGGCGACTACCGGGTAATTTATGAGATTCGGGATGATGTACTCATTGTATTGGTCGTGAGGGTCGCGCATCGGAAAGAAGCGTATCGGGACTGAGGCAGACGCCCGAAGAGGAATAAGGGACAGGCCCCTGTTTCAGCCCGTCCGGCCAGTCTGCCCAATGCTGCATCATTTCGCGGCGCTGGGGCAAATGTTCAGCGTGATTGTACGCGGCGCGAACGGAGTTTCCTTCGACGTGGGCAAGCTGGCGTTCTATCACGTCCGGCGCGGTGATTTCTTTCAGAACCCTGTCCCCGAATTCAGGGTATAAAAAACGATCCACGCGACCTGGCTATCTCGGCGTGTTTTTGGCTGCACGTCCCTTCGATGTGCGTTCTGTACCACTCGTCGGCAATATCCCGAAATGTGCGCGATGCCTTTTGAGGCCATTCCCCGGTGACGATCTGCCCCCTGAGAATGAAAAAATCCAGCCGTAGAGCGATATAATAGATGGAAATTAACTCTGACTTTTCATACTATGGCGTTTCATAATACCTCCACAATAATACGCTCGAAATCCGGACCCCGGGCGTACAATGCGGGTGCGGACGGCCGCATGACATTTGAACGATGGAGTGATGATAATGGATGGCAATATGACGATTCCCGGCCTGGCGGGGGGGCGATCCTTCGACGATTTCATCGGAGGCGCGTCATCGGCGGACAGGGAGTTCATGAGCGCGCGCGTGACGGAGCTGAAAGTCTCCTCCGGCTTCGAGAGGGCCGTCGGGGAATTTGAGGGCCTCACCCTGGTCTTTTTCGCCGATATGGAGTGCCCGGACTGTCGGGCCGTGCTCCCCTTTCTCGGGAAAATTCAGGCGATCAATCCGCGGATTCGGCTGGTGGCGCGCGACTGGAACGACGCCTCCGAGGCATTTCTGGAAGAGCTTCTGGGGGCGGGGCGCGTTCCTACGATCCTCGCGCTCGACGCGTCGGGCGACCTGATGGACGGGGCGTTCATCGAGCGTCCTCTGGCCGTCCACCGGGCATCCGCCGAGGCCCCGTCGGACGGGGAAGCGCTGGCCGTGATCAGAACATTTCGCGGCGGCGGGGCGAACGAACGTGTGGAGGAGGATCTTCTGAGGGTACTGCGCGGCGAAAAAACGGACGTCCTGCCTTATCTGAGGTAGGCGCGCCTGTCAGAGCTCTCCGGCGGTCATGGCCCTCATCATCATCTCGGCGGCCTCGCCGCGGGTGACGGGGCGGGCGGGGCGAAAGTCGCGCTCCGAACGATAGAGATCCAGGATCCCCAGGGAGGCCAGAGTTTTTATGGCGTCGAAGGAGTGGTGGCTTTCGGAGAGTCTGAACCAGGAGGAGGACGCGTTCTCCTTTTCAAATCCGAAGGTCGAACACAGCGCCTCCGCGAACGCGCCGCGGCTGACGAACTGATCCGGTTTTTCCCCGGCGACGGGGGGCTCGCCCTTCGACGTCCCCGAGGCGAGGCGGGCACGGGTCAGCATGGAGGCCATCTCCTCCCGCGTGATCATCTCGTCCACGCCGAAAATTCCCCTGTCGGCGCCCCTGATGATCGCCATCGCCAGCACGGGATCGTCAAGGTCGCTGATGTTGTAAGAGGGCGCGTGCGGCGGTTCCAGCGGGGTGATCAGCCCGTAGAGGTTCGAGAGCTGAACGGCGCGAAAAAAGGGATGCTCCGGAGGCACGTCGGAGTATTTGCAGAGCGACAGGACGACGTCCGCCTCCAGCAGGGCGCGCTGCACCCTGACGGGGGGCACGTCGCGCGGGGCGACTCCGCTTCGCGCCGCCAGCGCGGCCAGGGCCCCGGCGGCCTGCCCCACCATCATGCAGATGGGCTGCAGGCGCAGGGCGCCCGCGGCGAGGCGCGTCATCGAAAGGTTTTTTTCGGCCACCAGAAGGCCCTCGACGTCCTTCGGGATGAGGATGTCCAGAGGCGCCTGAAAGGGACCGCGCGGACGGTTGACCTCGACGGAGCTCGCCTTTTCGCCGAGGTTCCACTCCATCTTTTCGTCCGTGTCCGCGCCGTGCAGGTCCAGAATGTAGCCCCCGATGGCGATGGCGTCGGAAAACTCGTGGCTGGTCCGACCGTCGCGGTAGCTCAGGGAGTTCTGCAGAAGCTCGCCCGAGGTCAGGGTGTGTTCGCCCACAGCCCGGCGTGATTCTCTGACGTAGGGGACGGGCGGCATGCGGCGAACGATCTCCCGCCATTCCTCGGGCAGTCCCCTGGCGGCCCGGGGCAGCGTGGCGTGCTCGTACTCGTCGTCGGTGACGGACCAGCTCTCCCCCAGCTCGTTCTGTATGTAATAAATGAAATGAAGCGTTTTGATGAGGGCGTCCCTCTCGATCCGGGCCCTCAGGTTTCTATCCTCGAGGTACGCGATCGGCAGACCCGTGTATCCGTTCCACCCCGTCTTTCCGGGGTAGTCGTTGCCCCAGTTCACGCCGCTCTTCGTGATGAGCTTCCAGTTCTCCGGGCGTCCGTCGTAGTTCCAGGGCAACGAGGAGTCGGGGAGTCCCCGATAGGCGTTGTGAGATACAAAGCTCACGGGCAGGCGCACGGGATAGGTCCCTCTGAACTCCATGCCGTCCGCGGTGACGTAGCTTTCATAGTTGCGCTTCGCCTCCTCGTAGCCGGGGAGAGGGCGCCGGGGGCGCAGCTTTATGGGGATGCCGCGCGGATAGCTGCGAATGACGGCGGCCCAGGTGATGTCCTGAATCGTGGAGCTCTCGTTCAGAAACGGGGTGACGGAGTTTCCGGCGCGGTACGTCGCCTTCGCCAGCGGAAGAACGTCCCCGTACTCCGTCGCGTCGATAAGCACGCGGCAGGCGACGTCGCGCGTCCCCTTCGCGTTTCGGATCGTGACGCCGGTGACGACGCTGCCCTCGCGGCGGACGGCCGTGACGGCGGAGAGCAACAGGATGTCGAAGGGCTTTTGCTCCAATTTTTTATCTCTGGAGTTTTCGAGCCGCGTCTGTTCGACCATATCGTAGAGGGTTTTCTGCCCCAGAGAGGGCTCGAAGGCGAGGCTGCGGGGATCCCAGTAGCACGTTCCCATGGACTTGCCCTTCGCGTCGTAGCGGAGCTGCATTCTCGATACGAACTCGAGGTACAGACCGCTGCGCTGACGGCTGAGGTCGTCCATCGTCGAAACGCCGGCCGCCGTCGCCTGTCCCCCGATCCAGTCGCTCGGCTCGACGACCAGAACGCCTGCCCCAAGCCGCGCGGCCTGAATCGCGGCGGCCATCCCCCCGATTCCGCCTCCCGCGACGACGACGTCATATTCGCCGGCCGGCTCCGTTTCCGCGAATGCGCTGCCGGGATTCGTCCAGGAAAGCGCCCCGACAAGGAAGAAAATTCCGACATACAAAAAAACACGAGACAGGGAAGAAGCTCCCCTGACGGGAAAATGCGGCAACTCGTGCAACCTCCCAAACAGTCGATATTATTTTGCTGCAAACTGCGGTTTTGAGAATATCAGGGCAGTACGGTACAGGTGCTTCGCACCGTTCTGGAGTTGTACTTCAAAAAACCGAAACGGAAGCCGTTGCCCGTCCAGTAATATTCACCTTTTATGCGATCAAACCCGGGCATGGCGCCATACTGCGACTGGCCCTTCCGCATCAGGGCGTCCAGCGCCCGCGGAACGTCCCCATCGCTTCCGAGGGGCAGCGTAATGCTGACGCTGTAGGCGGCGTCCCGCATACAGTATATTTCGATGCCCATTTCGCCGTGCAGCCACGAATAACGGACCAGCTCCTCCGTGCCTCCGCTGACGCGGTGTTCTCCGGCGGGCGGTCCCAGAAGTTCGTTCAGGGCCTCCAGGGACATTCCCGGTTTCAGCTTCGCGTTCAGCTCGAAAATTCTTTCCACGCCTCCCCGGACGTCGGCCGCGGAGACGGAAACGGAGGCGAGCGCCACGAAAAAAATCGCCAGCGCGAGCACTCTCCTCATTTCTTTTTTTCCCTTCCGGACCTGTCCTCGTCTTCGACTTTTTTCGTGTACATGTGCAT
>JAITPZ010000044.1 GCA_031289165.1 Synergistaceae bacterium | reverse complement strand
GCGACCTCGAACGGGCCCTCAACGCCTCCGTCTCCGCCACGGAGGACATCTTCGACAACATGCCGTTCCCCATCGTTCTGGCGGATATGGAGGAGCGCATCGTCGCGGTCAATCGCCAGACCACCCTCTTTCTTGGCCTGTCTCAGGAGGAGCTGACCCGGAGAACGCTCCGCGGCGTCGTCCTGCTGCCCGAGGGCGTCGACGACTTCCCCGGGGAATACCTTTTCGAGGCCACCCTGGCGGACGGCGAGAAGGTCTGGATTCCCGTGGACGCGCACATCGAGCTGTTTCGGTACGGCTCGCAGGAGCTTTACCTTTTCGTCGCGCAGGACCTGCGCCAGCGCAAGGCCGCGGAGGACGCCAACAGGGCGAAAAGCGATTTCCTCGCGAGCATGAGCCACGAGATTCGCACGCCGATGAACGCCATCATCGGAATGAGCGAGCTCCTGATGCTGTCGAACCTTCCGCGCAACGAGGCCCTGTGCGTGGCGAACATCCGCAACGCCGCGAAGTCTCTGCTCTCCATCATCAACGACATTCTGGACTTCAGCAAAATCGAGGCCAACAGGATGGAGCTGACGAATCTCGATTATGACTTTCTCTCGCTGATCAACGACGTGACCAGCATCATCTTCATGCGGAGCTCCGCAAAGGGCATCCTCTTCCTCGTGGACCTGGACCCCGACATTCCCGGGATCATGACCGGCGACGAGGTGCGCCTGAGGCAGATTCTGCTGAACCTTCTGGGCAACGCCGTCAAGTTCACCGGAGAGGGCGAGGTGCGCCTGTCGATTCGGTACGTCCGCGCGGAGACCGACGGGGAGGCGCTTCATACGGAGGATGGGGTTCTTCGCGTGGAGGTCTCGGACACAGGGATCGGCATCAGACCGGAGGACGTCCCCCGTCTGTTCAGCGTGTTCTCCCGCCTCGATTCGCTGCAGACCCGAAAGACCGAGGGAACGGGCCTCGGGCTCGCGATAACGCACCGGCTGATCGAAATCATGGGAGGGACGATCGACGTCGAAAGCGAGTACGGCAGGGGCAGCACGTTCCGTTTTTCCCTGCCCCAGCGCAATCCCGGGGGGGAGAAAATCGTCGAAATCGAGGACCCGGGGCCGGCGAAGGTTCTGCTATACGACGCCAGCGACGCGGAGGGCGCCCTTCTGGCCCGGATGCTGGACAGGCTCCGCGTAAGGCACGTTCGGTGCGAGGATATGGAGCAGTTCTCCAGGATCTGCGCCGACGCGGACGCGCGGTCCTTCACCCACCTCATTTTCGCCTTAGATAAATCCGAGCAGTTCGAGACATTCATGGCCGTCAGCAAGCGGCCCGCGTGTCCCACCTTTCTCCTGACCAGCATGAGCGTCGCCGTTTTGAACTCCACGCCGACGGGAATGATCTCCGTCTTTCGCCCCGTCACGATCGTCTCCCTCGCTCATCTCCTGAGAGGGAGCGCCTTCGAGCCGTCGAACGACGGGGGGACGCCTCAGAGCTCCGTGATATTCAGGACGCGGGACGTCCATGTTCTGATCGTCGACGACAATCAGGTCAACCTCGATGTGGCGGCGGGGCTTTTGAAACACTACGGCGTCGCCGCCGATCAGGTGCTGTCGGGAAAGGGCGCACTGGAGAAACTGCGGCAGAAGGACTACGACCTCGTGTTCATGGACCACATGATGCCCGGGATGGACGGCGTGGAAACGACGCGGGCGATTCGCCGAATGGAGGGAAAAGGCCGAAAGGTTACGATCGTTGCCCTCTCCGCGAACGTGATTTCCGGAACGACCGAACTCTTTCTCTCCTCGGGGATGAACGACACCCTGAGCAAGCCGATCATCCTGAAGCAGCTCTCGGATATCCTGCGCAGGTGGCTGCCGCCCGAAAAAATCGTCCCGGACTCGGAGCAGGACTCCCCTCCGGTCGTCGCTGACGCCCTTTCGATCGAGTCCCCGGACGACCCGCTTTTTGCCGTAGCGGCCATCGAGGGCGTCGACGTTTCGCTGGGGCTCTCCCGCACGGGCGGGGACCGGGAGCTCTTTCTGACCATCCTCCGCTCCTTCGTGAACGCCACCGCCGAAAAGGAGCATCTGATCGGAGATTATCTGGAAAACGGCGACGGAGAAAACTATAACGGGAACTACCGCGTCGAGGTTCACGGCCTCAAGAGCGCCCTTGCCAACGTCGGGGTCATGGGCCTTTCGGAGACGGCAAAAGCCCTGGAGCAGGCCGCGTTCGACGGAGACGAGGCGAAGATCACGGACCTGACGCCCCGGTTTCTCGCGGATCTTCACGAGCTTCGGGTGCGGGTGGCGTCAGCCCTCGGCATCGAGGAGACGCGGGAGGGGGGCCATCCCCATCGGGACGACGATCTCCTCGCGCACTTGGAGTACCTGGCGCGTCAGATCGAGTCCTGGGAGGGCGACAACGCGCTGGAGACCCTGCGGGATCCCGTGTTCGAAAATGCCGAAAAGGAGGACCTCCTGCGGATAGAGGAATATCTGTCGGCCCTGGATTACGATGACGCGCTGGAAATCGTCGATCGTCTTATCGACGGGTGCAAAATCGTGTAAACTGTCATTGTTCGCGTCCTGTTACCGGGAGGGCCGGAGTCGAAAAACGGGTTCTAAAAGTGTTTAAAGCGCTGTCTCCTGCAGTCGCATTCTATTTTGTGGACGGGAATGAGGACACATGGAAAATAAACGAAAAGTTCTGATCGTCGATGATGAAATCACAAGTCTGCGGGTTCTTCAGTCGGTTCTGAAGGACGTCTATGACACGGCCCCTGCCCGATCGGGGGAGCAGGCCCTGAACTACCTTCAGCGGTTTACGCCGGACATCATTCTGCTGGATATCGACATGCCCGTCATGAATGGCTACGAGGTCCTCGGACGTCTCAAATCCGAACCTCGCTGGAAGGATATTCCCGTCATCTTCCTGACCGGGCGCGAGGGGGTGGAGAGCGAAGTTCGGGGTCTTTCGCTGGGCGCCGTCGACTACATGCAGAAGCCCATCAACGAAGAACTGGTTCTGGCGCGACTGAACACGCATCTGGAGCTGGAGATGTACCGCAAGAAGCTCTCGGACCTCGTGGACCAGAAGACCCGGGACATTGCGCAGAAAAACGCCATTCTGGAGCGCATTCAGGAGGTCATCATCGTGATGATGGCCCACGCGACGGAGTACCGCGACCAGATGACGGGCGGGCACATACGGCGCACGCGCGAGTACGTCGCCCTCATCATCGACCACATCTCCGACATCGACCCGAACTACAAACTGGACCCGGAGTACGCCGCCAATATTCCCTCCGCCTCGCAGCTGCACGACATCGGCAAGGTGGCGATTCCC
>JAITPZ010000085.1 GCA_031289165.1 Synergistaceae bacterium | reverse complement strand
GATCTCAAACCTGTCGTGGGGCTCATCGCTCCGGAAAATTTACCCTCTTCCGTCAGCCTTTACGAAAACGCCCTCCGCTCCGTCAGCAATTCCGTTTTTGCCTGCGCCCAAAAGAAGGGGGCCCTCGTGTTTGCGAGAAACGCGGCTCTGTTTCAATGTATTCAGACCTACAACCAGTTTTATATCGAAACGGACGGGTTGCGCAAAATCCCTTTCGTCGACGAAGTACTCAAGGCCAATCCCGACATCTCTCTGCGCGTCGGTTACGGCGTGGCCCACAACGTAAAAAACGCCGAAGCCTACGCGGAAAAGGCTCTGGATATGAGTACGGCCAGTGGAAACTACCTTTTTGACGGAGAGAAAGGGCGGCTTTTGGGCGAGGCGGGACCTGTCTTCGCGGTGACGGACTCGGACCCCGTTTTTCGCCTTTATTCGCAACGCCTGGGCATCACCGTGACGACGTTTTCGCGCTATCTTCGCGTGTTTCGGATGCTGAAGAGCCAATTCAGCGCGGAGGACGTCGCCAGAGTCATTGGGCTTCAGGCTAAAAGCGTGCGTAAAATCCTCGCTCTTTTTTTGAAAGAGGGGCTTATCGCCCTGACAAATTACCGCGCGCCCCTCGCCAAAGGCCGCCCCGAGGCTCTCTACGCTCTGAGCCATAAAATACGCCCCCTGCTGGATATCACAATGGGCGCCATCTGTCGAAAAGAGGAGGGTTGAGATGGAGGTTCGGAAATGAAGCGCATGTGAGGAGCCGCAAAAACGACAAAAATTTGACGGAACAAAAATAACAGAAAAGGAAAGTGATGTTCATGTATGGTTATGCAAAGCGCGTTATGCTGGCTCTTCTGCTGGTGTGTATCGCGGCCGGGGTTTCGAGCGCCGCGCCGAAGTACAAATGGTCGCTGGCCTCGCCCTGGAGCCGGCCGCTGTCCGACAAGGAATATCTGTTTTTCATAGAAAAGGTGAAGGAGTACACGAACGGGGATATAGAGATAACGCTTCATCCAAACAGCCTGCTCGGCACTCATGACGAGACGTTTCACGGTGTGCGCGACGGCAACATCGAGATGGCCGTTCTCTGTCCCTACGTCAACCTGGTTCCGGGCGGTATGCTGAACTGGATGCCGTGGACCATCACCACGTTCGACGAAGCCCGCATCGCATACTCCTATCCCGACGGGATTCTCTTCAAGGTCATGCAGGAGGCTTGGAGAGAAGTCAACGGAGAACTGCTCTTCACCGCCTCGGAGGGTGGTTACGGGCTGGCCAACAACGTGCGCCCTCTCAGGAAGCCTGAGGATCTCAAAAACCTGAAAATGCGGGTTTCATCGTCTCTGGCTTACGTCATGGCTCTTGAAAACATGGGAGCCGGTTCCGGGATGACGCTTGAAACCATTCCGTGGGCGGAGCTCTACAACTCCTTCTCGCGCGGCGTCGTAGACGGCTGCTGGGACATGATTCCGTCCCTGATCGACGACAGGCACGCCGAGGTTCTGAAGCATTTCACCCTCGGCGCGATGGGAGGATGGCAGGTTCTCGACATCATCGTCAACAGGGAGCTTTGGGACAGTCTGGAACCGAAGTACCAGGATGCTCTGCGCAAGGCGGGAATCGAGACCGAACAGCGTATCTGCAGCCTGTACGAGGCTGAGGAAGCCCGCTACCTGCAGAACGTCAGGTCAAATTACCCCAACTTCACCCTTACGGAGCTGACCCCGGAGGAGATGTCCGTGTGGCGGGAGAAGTCCAATATGCCCAAGGTATGGGTCGAGCTCGCCAACCCCTGGCTCGATAAGGTTTGGCCCGGAGAGAACATGGGCGACAGGATAAGGGCGGAGCTGGATTCCATTCGGGAACGCGCGGCGAAGAAAAAATAGAGAAAGCAGAGAAAAAGAAGATGAAAAGAGCGTATCTATCGTTTGTCAGGCTGATCACGATCCTTGAAAACGCCGTGTCCACCTTCGGGTTGGTGTTCGCCACTTTTTTTACCGTGTTTCAGATCTTAAACCGCTACTGGCTCCACCTGGAGATTATATGGATCGCGGATCTGACGTTGTATGTTTTCGTCTTTTCGTCCTTTTTCTCGACAGCCATTGCGACCCGTGAGGACGCGCACACCTGCGTCGACGTCTTTGTCGGACTTTTGTGTAAGGGGGAAAGGGCGAAAGAATGGAGCAGGATAATCATCAGTTTCCTTTGTATCGTTATCCTTTGCGCGCTGACTCCGGCTTTTTACGCCTATTTCCTGCGGGCGATCAAGTTCGCCGAGTGGGGGACTCTCGTTCGCTGGTTCAACACCAGTTGGATTACCGAGGCCTTTTTCGTCATGTTTATTTTAAACATATTTCATATTGCCCAGAATACCGCGATGCGGGTCATCAACCTGTATGGAGCGGCCGGCGGAGGTGTTGCTGAATGAGCGTCGGGCTTGGCGTAGCGCTGCTTATATTCCTGGGGGGACTCGTTTGCAGTCTTCCGCTGGCGTGGCTTTTTCTTGGAGCGCCGTTTTTCGGTTTGCTGGCTGACGGAACAAACTACGCTTTTATACCTACTACCCTGTATCACGCGCTGAACAGCTCGACCCTCATGGCTATCGCGTTTTTCGTCTATGCCGGCAGCCTTATATCCGACGCCGGGCTGGCCGACCGGATTGTGCGGTTTTCCAATGTCCTGGTCGGGCGGGTGCGCGGCGGCCTGGAACTGGTCGGAATCGTCGCCACGCTTTTTCTGGGCGCTCTGACCGGTTCGTCGGTGCCCTGCATCGCGGCGCTGATTCCCCTGCTGGTTCCGCGCCTCAAAAAATACGGGTACGCCCCCGAGTACACGACCGCTGTTCTCTGTTCGTCGAGCTTCCTCGGATACCTCATCCCGCCGAGCGTACCGGCCCTGGTGTACTGCCTCCTGACGCAGCAGTCCGTCGCGGCCCTGTTTCTGGCAACCATCTTTCCGGGACTGATACTGGCGCTGGGGTATGGCATCCTCAACTATTTTATCTGCGAGCGGTATATCCGCCCCGAACTGATGACGGAGGAGGTCAAAAACGACTCGGCGAAATCCGCATCCAGGCCGAAAGAACCGCTTAAGGCGACGTGGGCCGCTCTTCCGGCGCTGGGGTGTCCCGCCATCATCATGATCGGCATCTACGGCGGGTTGTGCACTCCCAACGAGGCCGGCGCTATTGCCGTGGTCTACTGCATGTTCGTCGGGTTCTGCGTATATCGGGAGCTTACGCTTAAGACGTTCTGGCTGGCGACCCTCGCTTCCGTCCTGACGCTGGGCGTCACGGGTATGCTGGTCGGGGGAGGCACGGTACTGGCGCGCTACCTGGTCCGGCTCGGAGTCGCGCAGCAGGTGGCGGAGTTTATGCTGGGCCTCTTCAGCAGCAAGACGATGATCCTGCTCACCATGAACGTCTTTTTCCTTCTTATGGGAATGTTTATGGAGGCGCTGCCGATACTGCTGCTGGGCGTTCCATTGATCCTCCCGCTCATGCAGGGTTTGAACGTGAACCTCGTGCATCTCGGGTCGATAATCATCGTCAACGTCGGTCTTGGGGTCATCACTCCCCCGTTCGCCATGTCTATTTTTATAGGCTCGAAACTGTCCGGGTGCGGTTACGGCGAGCTGCTGCCGATCATGCTCAAGTTTCTCCTGTTCGTCGGTATACCTGTGCTGCTGCTGACCACGTACATTCCGGCGCTCTCCTGCTGGCTGCCGAGCGTTGTACTCGGCCCGATAGTCGTAGGCGCATGGTAGAGAAGGGAAGGCTGAGGAAATGTACGATTTAACGATAAGGAACGCCTGGATATACGATGGCACGGGAAACCCGCCAATTAGAGGGGACGTGGGGATTCGGGAAGGAAAAATCGATGCGGTGCGCCATCTGGGAAAGGAAGAATCCTCAAAGTCCATCGACGCGGGGGGACTGGCGCTGTCTCCGGGATTCATCGATCTGCACAACCACCTGGACATGGCGGTCCTCGGCCTTCCCTTTATGGACAGCCACACCATGCAGGGAGTCACCACTTCCCTGACGGGCAACTGCGGCCTCTCGATGGCTCCTTTGTCCGACGCCACAAGGGATCTGGCGCGAAAGTACCTCTCTCCGTTCATTCCCGCCGCCGTCATGAGCGACTGGAGATGGAACAGCTTTGGCGACTTCATGAAACGGGTGGAGAACAACGGCGTCGGGCACAACATCGCGGGACTGGCGGGACAGGGCAGCATCCGTATCGCGGTGAAGGGTTTCGACCCTTCGCCGTCAACCGGCGAAGAGATGCGGACGATGAAAACCCTCCTGAGAAACAGCTTGGACGAAGGGGCCTTCGGGCTTTCCAGCGGGCTGATCTACCCTCCGGGGAGCTTCACGAGCGACCGGGAACTCGAGGAACTCGCGTCCGTGCTGACGGAGTACGGCGCTCTCTACTCCACCCATATGCGCAGCGAGGGATCCATGCTGACCGAATCCGTCGAGGCGACGATCGAAGTGGGGCGTAAATGCCGCATACCCGTGGAGATATCCCACCACAAGGTCACGGGCCGCTGCAATTGGGGCAAACTGCACCGCACACTGCGCATTATGGAACTGGCCAGGGAAGAGGGCATCGACGTCTGCTGCGACGTGTATCCTTATACGGCGGGATCCACCACCATCAGCGCCCTGCTGCCTCCGTTCGCTCTGGAGGGCGGAGTCGAACTCGCCAAAAAACGCCTTACTGACCCCGAAGCGCGCGAGCGGATAAAGTTGTCGATCCAAAATCCCCGCAGCGACTGGGAAAATTTCATCAATGACATGGGTTTTGAGAATATCCTTATTTGCTCTTCACCGGAAAAACCGGAGTATCAGGGCAGGACGCTCAAAGAACTGATCGACGGGCATCCCGGAAAAGACGATCCTTATGAGGCCTTTATTGATATTCTGCTCGACATGCAATGCGACGCTACGATGGCTATGTTCGGGATGGATGAGGAAGAGGTGGAGTACGGGCTGGCGCATCCCCTTTCCTCTGTGATCACGGATGCCTGGGCAATGTCGCCCGCGCTTGGAGGCCGCCCGCACCCGCGCACCTACGGAACCTTCCCGGCGTTTCTGCGCCGTATCGCCCTGGACTCGCGCCGACTTTCGCTCGAAAACGCGTTGCGCAAAATCACGTCGCTTCCCGCCTCCCGCATCGGCCTTTCCGACAGGGGAGTCATTAAAAAAGGCTGCTGGGCGGACCTTGTGCTCTTCGATCCCAAAACGCTCCGCGATAAAGCCACATATGCCGATCCTCATCGGTATCCCGAGGGTATCGAGATGGTGCTGGTCAACGGGCGCGTCGTCGTGGAGCGGGGCGAAGCGCGCGAGACGAAAGCGGGACACGTCCTGCGCCGCGGACAGGGTAATGGATAATACTGGTTTAGCTTAAGTTTACTGTAAGAGGCTAAAAGTTTTCCTCGGCAGTGAGACGTTTTTAACTATTCCAACTTCAGGCTTTTTACCTGAAATTTATTATAATGTCGTTGAAAATCAACAGTAAAGGAAAGTGATGTTCATGTATGGTTGCGCAAAGCGCGTTATGCTGGCTCTTCTGCTGGTGTGCGTCATGGTCGGGGTTTCAGGAGCGGCGCCGAAGTACAAATGGTCGTTTGCCTCGCCCTGGAATCGCCCCCTGTCCGACAGGGGATATCTGCTTTTCATCGAAAAAGTTACGGAGTACACAAACGGGGACATCGAGATCACGTTTCATCCGAACAGTCTGCTCGGCACTCACGACGAGACGTTTCACGGCATGCGCGACGGCAACATCGAGATCGCCGCTATCAGCCCCTACGTCAACCTGGTCCCGGGCGGTATGCTGAACTGGATGCCGTGGACCATCACCACGTTCGACGAGGCCCGCGTCGCGTACGCCTGGCCCGACGGCATTCTCTTCAGGGTCATGCAGGAGGCCTGGAGGGAAGTCAATGGAGAGTTGCTCTTCACTTCCTCGGAAGGGGGTTACGGGCTTGCCAACAATGTGCGCCC
>JAITPZ010000030.1 GCA_031289165.1 Synergistaceae bacterium | reverse complement strand
GCTCCTGATAGAGCGAAAGAGACTCCTTATAGCCCTTTTCCTCGAAGTTCTTCAGGTCGTTCTCGACGTCGGTAAGCTGGATGCGCAGCTCGGGCTCGCTGTTCAGCTCCATCCGAATCTCCCTCAGGCGCTCGCGGAGCTGCATGTAGCGGCTTTTTGACTTCTCCCACCGCGAAAGCCACTCGGCGTGGGCGACGTCCGACGTGCGGTCGATAATGTTGAGCAGGCTCCGCGGATTGGCGGCCAGCTCGTTGATCTGCTTCTGGCTGTAAATCGACATGGGGAAGCGTTCCTGAAGGTTCCCGGGGTCGCACTCCAGCCAGCCCGGGGCCTGGTCGTCGTCGTCGATCCATTCCTCCAGCACCGGCCCGGTGTCGTCATACCGCCAGGAGAGGCGATACCGCTTCTCCCTGCGGCAGAGCTGCAGCCGAATTTCCGTCTCGGGCAGCATGACGCCTCTTTCTCTCGAAAGGTGAAGAAATCGCTCGAAATCCGAGTGCAGCACGGTTTCGTCCAGTTCGTGGCTCCGGCGCGTCGCGATGCGCACGGACTCGAGCGCCGTCGACTTTCCCGAACCGCGTCCGCCGATGATGGTGTTGAAGTGGGGGTGAAGCTGCAGTTCGAAGGGTCTGTCCTTTATTCTTCCGCAGTGGCTCATCGAGGTGACGGCGAGGTGGCTCAGGAAGATGTCCGGCTCCCGGATGGGAGGGTCGGCCTGGTTACGGATACAGAGGCTGGAATCCCTGATGGCCATTTCCAGTTGTTCGAGGGTGGGGCGGCTCATTCGGACCCAGGAAAACAGACGCCCCAGCTCCTCCGGTTTGTAGGAATCCGACCCCATCACCTTCGCGGAACGGTTGACGACCCTTTTGAACGGTCCGTCGATCTTTTCGCCGATGCGCGGGTTGTTGAGGTTGAGGGCCAGAACGCCGTCGAACTTTTTACTCAGCGCGTTGTCCCTGCCGAGCGCCTCCAAAAATTTGGGGTTGTTGTCGAGGCGGGCGGGAATCGGGATGCCCCCCATCTTTCGAATGATGTTCACGACCTCGCCGAAGTCGCGCGCCACGATGACGTTCGTGGGGTCTCCATGCCGCGAAAAAATCTCGCAGCGGCCAAGGAAGGACACGATGGCCTCCCTTCCCGAGGCGATATCGAACACCACCAGCAGGGGAATGCGAAGCTCGCCCTCCTGAACGGAGACCTCCACGCCCGGAAACAGCGTCAGCTCGCGAAACCAGTCCGGCCTGTCGTCGTCCCGAAGCAGGTCCCGATACTGGGCGTTCAGGATGTCGATCCAGTCTCCCGAGTTGTGATCGGTGACGATCACGCAGTCCAGCCCGGCCTCCATCGCCTTTTGAAGCCATACCTCCGCCGTCGTGGAAAGTGGAACCGCTTTGTCCCCGCGTCCGTAGGAATCTGAGGCCGGCGTGTGTGCATGAAAATCTATTTTCCACCATCTGCTGCCGGGTACGTTTTGTGTTGAAAAAATTCGGTTTGCTGTCATGAGAATCCCCCTGCTCCTGGGCATACACTACCCACTGAATTTTATGATCTTTTAAGACTTTATTCAATCCCCGGTTTTCGGATGTTTTGTTCTCTCCTGAATAATATTGCGGACATGGGATTACAATGAAGGGTATGCAACGCTGACCTTAAAATCCGAAGGGGGTCGATTGGCAATGGAACTGGTGAAACGCTGCCCCGCGTGCGGAGAGGAGAACCCCGTTTCCGAGGTGATCTGCCGGGTTTGCATGACGAACCTGTCCTCCGTCGCTCCCGGGTTGCGGGGCGCGGAGGCGTTGCCGCCGGCCGGGCCCGTGGAGAAGCCGGAGGTCGCGGGCGAGACGACGATACGCACGGAGGCGGGAACGCCTGTCCTGACGTTTCTGCGCTCCGACGGGCGGCCGCTCTCCGTCGCGGACGGAGACGAGCTGGGACGCGGCGGGGCCTGCCAGGAGCTGTTTCAGGACACGATGACGGTCTCGCGACGTCACGCGAGGGTCACGCGAAGCGGTGGGCAGTGGCAGATCGAGGACGTCGGCTCCACCAACGGAACCTGGGTGAACGGCCGGCGCCTGGAGAAGGGGCGACCCTGTCCGCTCACGCCCGGCGACACGGTGAAGCTGTCGCTTTCCTGCGAGCTGAGGGTGATCTGATGCCAGGCCGGGATTGGCGGACCCGTTTTTCGCCGTATTCGGGCCTTTAACTTCGAAATTATCAGGAGGTGAATCGCGTGAACGTCGCGTTTATGACGCACCGCGGAAGCGTGCGGCCCCAAAATCAGGACGCGCTGCAGATTGCCGGCGACCTGCGGACCGGCGACATGGACCGTCCCGAACTTCGTGAACTGGAGGCTTTTCGAATGCCCCTGCTGCTTTCCGTCGCGGACGGCCTCGGGGGGTACAGCGGCGGGGAGCGGGCCGCGGAAATTCTGGTTCGTGCCCTGGCCGCGGGTTCGGGGCGGTTTACGCCAGAGCTCGACCCCGACGCGGACGAGCGGCTGCTGCGCGACCTTCTGAACGCGGCGGTGGAGGAAATACGCGCCCTGACGCTTCGGGATCCGAGCCTGTCCGATATGGGCTCGACGATCGCCGGCCTGGTGATCCGCGAGCGCAGCGTTCTGGCCTTCAACTGCGGCGACTGTCGCGCGTACCGCTTCTTCGCGGGCGGGGAGGAGGAGAAGCTGACGCACGACCACTCTCTGGTCCAGGCGCTTCGGGACAGCGGGGAAATTACGGAGGAGGAGATGCGCTCCCACCCCCGGAAAAACGTCGTCACCTCCGCCGTCGCCGCGGACGTGTTCGGCGAGTTCGAGCTTTACGCGAAGCCCGTCTCCCGAACGCCGGGCGACGCCTTTTTCATCTGCTCGGACGGCGTCTGGGAGGCGCTTCCCCTGTCCGACCTGACGCGCTTCATGCAGGACCCCTCTCCCGACGCGCCGGGGCGGTTCTTCGACGACCTGATCGCCGCCGGTTGCCGCGACAATGTCAGCTTTATACGAGTGTGCTGAGGTAAGGAACTGATGTTGAAGGAGACGTGTTTTATGGGGGATCTGAGAAGATGGAAGATCTAAAATGGAAGGAACCGCTGTCGCACTCCCTGCGGCGTGGCGCGGGGCGGGCAATGGGAGATTTTTCGATGATCGCGGAGGGCGACAGGGTGCTTATCGGGCTGTCGGGGGGAAAAGACAGCCTGGTGCTGTTGCATACGCTTTCGGAGTTTCGCCGCCGCAGCCCCGCGCGCTTCGACCTCGCGGCCTGCACGGTCGCGCTGAGGGGCATGGACGTCTCCATTCTGGAGGAGTACTGCGCCGCCCGCGAGGTGCCGTACATCGTGCTGCGTCATCCGATCCTGGAGATCATCGAGAGCAGGAACGAGCGTTCGCCCTGCAGTTTCTGCGCCAACATGAGGCGGGGAATCCTCAACTCCCGCGCGCGGGAGGACGGTTACAACCGTCTGGCGCTGGGGCACAACCTGGACGACGCCGTGGAGACGTTCTTTATGAACCTCTTCCGCGCGGGGCGCGCCCGGAGTTTTCAGCCGAAGCTCCATCAGACCCGGACGGGGGTGACGGTGATCCGTCCCCTGATCTACGTCCGTGAGACGACCGTCGTCGCCGAGGCCCGCCGGCTGAACCTGCCCATCCTGCTCACCACCTGTCCCTGGGCGGGGAGAACGGAGCGTCAGCGCACGAAGGCCATGCTCGACACCCTGTGCGGGGAGGTCCCCAACCTTTTCGCCAGCGTGGTCAACGCCCTGCGCTCCCTGGACACCGCCGACCGCTGGACGGAAGAGGAGCGGGGATAGGGTCGGCGATGATATTCAACAAATTGAGGGGTCAGGGGGTCCACGACCCCTTACGAGGTCTTTTGGCGATGGGGCGGAGCCGCAAATTTCCAATTCGGGAGCATCTGCCCTTTAACTGTTCTAACTTCAGGCCTTTGACTTCTATTAAATGAAGGAGGGGTGACAATGAGCGCCGAACCGTGGGATGACTATGGGTACACCGCGCTGATCGTGTTTTGTTTTTTGATGAGGGACGGCGAAATTCTGCTGATCCGGAGGGCCAACGAGCCTTACAGGGGAGAAATCACCGTTCCCGGCGGCCGCAAGAAGCGGGGAGAGAGCCTGAGGGCGGCCTGTGCGCGTGAGATGCTGGAGGAAACGGGCTACGTTCTGAAGGACATGGAGTTCGCAGGCGTGTTGCATGTGTGGAAGGACAACGACCCGATGGAGTACGTCTCTCACTATTTCGTGTGCTGCGACTTCGAGGGGGAGCTTCGCGCGTCGGACGAGGGGGAGCTTCTGTGGAGCGACGTCGAAAAAAGCGCGACGCTCCCGGGAATTCATCCCTTTTACGTCGCGCTTCTTCCGCACATGCTGGGTAAGAAAAAACTGCCCGTCGATATGTCGATCCACGTCCACGCCGACGGGCGCGAGGAGTGGCTGTAGGGGGGCGTTTTTCGTTATTTCGCCGGAATTTTCATCTCCTGAATGGCCTGGGCGAGGCGGGAAACGCCCTCCTCAATGACGTCGGGCTTGCTGAAGGTGTAGTTGATGCGGGCGGCGTGGACGCCGTCTTCCGGTTTGACGCAGAAGGGCTCGCCGGGAAGGATGGCGACTTTTTTCTCGAGCGCGCGGCGGGCGAGTTCGTTGCTGTCGATCGCTCCCGTGTCGAGCCAGTAGAAGAAGCCGCCCTCCGGTTTCACCCAGGTGATGCCCAGGGACGACAGGTGTTTTTTGAAGCTCTGCTCCATCGCGTCCCGCTTGACGCGGTAGTTGGCGATGATGTTGGGCAGGTGCGAGTCCAGGTATCCCTTTCTACAGTACTCGTGCGTCAGAATCTGCGTGATGGGGCTCGAACAGAGGTCGGTCGCCTGTTTGAACACGGTCATCTGGCGGACGATATCCTTCGGGCCGCTGACCCAGCCGATGCGTACGCCGGGCGAGAGGATCTTGGAGAAGGAGCCCGCGTAGATCGTGTTTCCCGCCCCGTCGAAGGAGAAGATGGACGGCAGGTGATCTCCGTCGAAGCGCACGTATCCGTAGGGGTCATCCTCAAAGATCGTCAGGTCGTAGCGCTTCGCGACCTCCGTCAGCTCCTTTCTGCGGGCGGCAGACATCGTGGCGCCGCCGGGGTTCTGGAAGTTGACGATGGTGTAGATGAACTTGACCTTCCTGCCTTCTTTCCTCAGCTTTTCGATCAGCGCGGGCAGCTCCCCGACGACCATTCCCACGTCGTCCATGCGGACGGAGGCGAACTCCGCGCCGTGGTTGGAGAAGGCATTGATCGCGGCCATGTAGGTGGGGGCCTCCATAATCACGACGTCGCCCGGGTCGATCATGGCCCAGCCGAACAGGTCCAGAACCTGCTGCGAGCCCGTGGTCAGGAGGATCTCGTCCAGGCCGACCTCGCGGCCCATGCGGGGCGCGGTCCATTTGGCCAGAAATTCGCGCAGGGGATTATACCCCTCGGTGGTGCCGTACTGAAGCAGAAGGGAACCCTTGCTTTGCAGCAGCTCGGCGCCCTCGGCGAACTGCTCGACGGGGAATACATCGGGGGCGGGCATGCCTCCGGCAAAGGAAATCATTCCAGGCTGATTGATGACCTTGAGAAGTTCCCTGACCGGAGACGGCCTCGATTTGAGGGCGGTTGCGCTGAAACTCTTCGTCCAGTTGTTGCTCATAGTGTATCCTCCTCCATAAATACTGCGACAAGCCGAATTTTTCGACTTTCGCATACGATTGTGTAAACCTTTCGCCATTGTATCATCACGGCTCTGTCTCCACAGCGTAATTCCAGTTAAACC
>JAITPZ010000019.1 GCA_031289165.1 Synergistaceae bacterium | reverse complement strand
GACTTCGGACATGGGGATGCTGACCGCGACCGACCAGGGGTTCGTAAACTCGCTGAACTGAATCGGCATGTACACCGTATAGAAATCCATGCCGCTTTCAACGTGTATTTTTCCGCTTTTGATGGCGTCCTTCGCCTCCATCGCGTGTTGCAGCCTGCCGGCATCCGCCTCGAGCACCGCCCTGGCCGGTCCCGGAGACAGGAGCGACAAATCCAGCCCGGCTTTATCGGAATTCGTCGCGTATTCTTCCAGATTATGAACAAATTTTACAAGGTTTTTGTATTGTTCGACCTGAGTTTCATCCGTTTGATCCTCAACGGGATTTTCTTCCATATATTTTTTCGCGTGCCGCAGAGCCCCTTCGACTCCGGAAGAACCGGACGTCAGCATCTCATATGTCGACGCTTCCATTAAATCCTTCCCGAGGTACTGTTTCTCGGGGTGCGCCACGACAACTCCGGAATTTGAAAAAATTTCCGTATACCCTTCCTGACCGCGGGTATTCACCCGCGACACCATCTCCTGGAGTTTATCGAGGACGATGTCGGAGGCGATGATGCCGATAAATTTACCCTCGTGAATGAGAGGGAATACGAAGCTGGCCAGCATGACGAAATTCCCCTGCACCTGATACGGATACGGGTCGGTGATGTACTCGTGCAGCGTGGTCCTGGGAACGACGTACCAGTCGGCGATATCGATGTCGTATAAGGGCTCGACCTCGATGTTGCCGCCCAGTTTGTTCCAGTAGGGCGAAAATCTCCCCGTCTCGTCGTACTCCGGTTTTTGTCCCGCGTACTGCTCGTCTTTTCCGTCGAGCGCGTTCGGGTCGTAGGCGATACAGAATGCGGTTATGTACTCCTTCTGCGCCAGAGCGTTTTTCAGGATGTCGTTCATCATGCTCCGGTCGGTCAGGTTATGCTTTTTCAGCGTTTCAATCACCGTCGCCAGGGTCTCCGAGGTTACTCGGGCGCCCTGCAGTTCCGCCTTGATCTCGTTCTTATATTTCTCCGCCGTTTCCTCCGCCAGGCTGAAAGCATCCTTTTTCGCCATCTCAATGCTTCTGTTGGAGACGATCCAAGTGACCGCCACAAAAGACACGACGACCACCACGGTGACCAGGAAAAATATTTTGATTTTCAGATTCAGATTTTTAAGCATTCCTCATTGCTCCACCCTGATACTGTCTCATAGTTTATATTCTCAGAATCCATAACTCAACGCTTATCATAATACTCACCTCAAGCCAAATTATCAATACAGTTTAGCTGCGCCCGAGGCCCCTCGATATTGACAATCACGCTTTTGCACGTTATTCTGACCTCCGGTTGCAGGTGTGCGTTTCAAAACATCCCTTCATAATTAAAGAGCGTGTTCGTCATAAAGAAGCCGAAGTTTTTAGCATATGCGGTTATGAAAGAAATTATTTTATATCGGGGAGGAAATGAATCTCATGAAGAAGTTCGGGGAGTTTCTGCTTGTGCTGGCTGTCGTGATGGGCGTGTGTACCGGCGGTGCGGAGGCCGCGGCGATCAAACTGCGGACGTCCACGAACCTCGCCGAGACCGGAACCATCGGCAGGGGGCTCACCAAATTCGTCGCGCTGGTCAACGAGAAATCCGGCGGGCGGATCGAGGCGACCGCAAACTACGGCGCGGAGCTTGGGAACCAGAGGGAGCAGGTCGAGATGTGCAGGGGCGGATCGCTGGAGATGGTCGTGGCGGCGCCCGGAACCGGGCCCGGAACCTGGGTGCCTCAGCTTATGATGTTCGAGTTCCCCTACCTGTTCAGGGATAACGAACACTATCGCCGCGTTCTCAAAGGACTTCAGAGCGAGGTCTCGGCCCTCGTGCAGCCGTACGGATTCGTCGCCGCGGCCGGGCAGAGCCAGGGCTCCCGCCACATGCTCACCGTGAAGCCCGTGGAAAAGCTGGCGGACCTCAGGGGTCTGAAGATGCGCGGGCCCAACGCGATATACATCAGCATGTTCAGCTACCTGGGCGCGGCCGGAACGACGATGGACTGGAACGAAATCTACACGGCGATGCAGACGAAGGTCATCGACGGCATGGAGGCCTCCCCCAGCATGATCAACTCGATGAAATTCCAGGACAACGCCAAAAATTTGACGATCACGAACCACATCATCGCCTGCGTGTACTACTTCTTCAACGAGAAGTGGCTGAACGGTCTGCCGGAGGACCTGAAAAAGATCGTTCTCGACTGCACGAACGAGGCCGTCGCCTATCAGGCGGAAATCGACGACCTGGACCAGAAGGCGGCTTTGGATACGATGATAAAGGACGGGGTCGTCCTGCACGAACTCCCGGACGCCGATGCCTGGGTGAAAGCCTGCGAGCCGATGCTCGACGAATACAGAACCAGGGGGGCCGAGTGGAACGCTTTCATCGACAGGATGCTGGCGATTCAGTAGCCGCGGGTCGGGCCAGGTATGGTTCGGGCAACGCGTGACGGTATCGCGGAAATCATGGAGAGGTTCCGGTCCTGCGGGGTCGGAACCTCCTGTTCTGAAAGCCGTTGCGAAAACGCACAATGAGACGCGTCTATTCGTTTTTCAGTAACCTGAGGGCGCTGGCCATCGTCACCCTGTCGGGAGGGATGGTGGCGCTGTGTCTCGTGCAGGTCGTGCTGCGCTATTTCACCTCGACCTCCATCAGGCCCTTCGCGTGGGGCGACGAACTCATTCGCCTGACCAGCATATGGGTCGCCTTTCTGGCGGCGAGCCTCGGCGTCCGGGAGGGCTCTCACCTGAGCGTGGAGTTCTTTCTGAACAGGCTTCTGCCGTCCACCGTTATAAAGGTCGTGAAGAGGGCGGCGAACCTCGTTGTGCTCGTCTGCATGGCGACGATCATCTGGTTTGGAACAAAGCAGACGCTTCTGAACATGGACAGCTCTCTGCAGAACCTGAACGTCTCGATGGGGCTCTTTTACGCCGCGATCCCGGTGGGCTGCGCCTACCTTTTCCTCGACTACCTCCTGATCCTGATTTACGGCCACCACCCCTACGCCTGGGGCGCCGCGGCGCTGACAGAGCCCTCCGCGAAATCACACACGGAAAAAATCACGAACCCGACGCGGGGAGGCTGACGCTATGCTGCAGGCGGCTCTGATTTTTGTTCTTCTGCTGTTTTTCATTTTCCTCGGCTTTCCGATCTACGTATCCACGATCATTACGGCCATCCTCTTCATCGTCTCAATGGACATTCCCTTCAGCCTCGTCATCATCAAAATGTTCGGCAGCATCGACTCGTTCTCCCTGATGGCGATTCCCTTCTTCGTCATCGCCGGCAACATCATGACGAAATCGAAGATCACCGACAAGCTGGTCAACTTCGCCAACGCCGCCGTCGGCCAGCTCAAAGGCGGGCTCGGACACGTCAACATCCTCGCGTCCATGCTTTTCGGCGGCATCCAGGGATCGGGCGCGGCCGACGCTTCCGCGATCGGCGGTATGCTGATTCCGGCCATGGAAAAACAGGGCTACGATAAAGACTACGCCGTGGCGGTCACGGCGGGATCCTCGATGCTGAGTCCGATAATTCCTCCGAGCATAGCCATGATCCTCTACTCGTTCTACACCGAGACCCCGGTGAGCCGGCTGTTTCTGGGCGGCGTCGTTCCGGGCGTGCTGATCGCCGTTCTTCAGATGATGGTGAACGCAGTGGCCTACCGGCGACGGGGCTACGACTTCGAGACGACAAATTTCTCCTGGACAAACCTCGGACGGACGTTCATCAGCTCGTTCGGAGCGCTGGTCATGCCGCTCATCATCGTCTGCGGCATCATCTTCGGCCTCGTCACCCCCACGGAGTCCGGTGTGCTCGCTATCGCCTACGGCCTGATCTACGGATTTTTCATCTCGAAGGAGCTGAAGGTATGCGACCTGCCCCGCATTCTTCTGGACTCCGCCATCACCACGGCGGTCGTCATGATGACGATCTCCGCGGCGGGTGTGCTGTCCAACGTCCTCGTCCGTATGCGCTTCCAGAACGAGGTTCTGAACTTCGCGGTGCACACGCTGCAAAATCGCTACCTCGCCACGTTCTTCATGATGGCGGTGCTGCTGATCCTCGGCTGCTTCCTGGATCCCACCGTGCTGATCGCGATGTTTGCGACCAGCATTCTCTCCGTCGGCAACGCGCTGGGTTTCGACCCTATCCACTACGGCGTGCTGATCGTGGTCGTCATGCAGGTGGGGGCGATCACTCCGCCGGTCGGCACATTCCTCTTCATAAGCTGCGGAATCGCGCACCTTCCGCTGGAGGACAGCGTCGGCGCGTTGCTGCCCTACATCTTCGTGATCCTGCTGGTGATCGTCGCCATGATCTTCATCCCGCAGATCGTCACGTTCTTACCATCAATGATCTGAGTTAAAAAAGACTCAAAAGACCCTGGGGGCTCCGCCCCAAATTCCGCCAGGGGTCCTGGACCTCTGGATCCCATTGGTAAAAGATGTTGCAAAGGAGTTTGTCACGTGCAAAAGAAGAGCGATGGACAGAGTTATGCGCCTCGGGGCAAAGCTGTTGCGGTGGTCGCCCCCGGGGAATTTTTGGTCGGTGTGATCGGCCTCGACCACGGACATATTCACGGCATGTGCAACGGCCTCTCGGAGGCCGGGGCCGGGATCGTGCTCGCCTGGGATCCCGACCCCGAAAAGTGCCGGCTCTTCCGCGAGGCCTGGCCCACGGTGCGGATCGCGCGCGACAGGGACGAGATTTTGGAGGCCGGGAACATTCGACTGATCGCCTCGGCCGCGGTCCCGGGAGACCGCTGCGACATCGGCGTCGCGGCGCTGGAAAGCGGACACGACTTTTTCGTCGATAAGCCGCCCCTCATCACGCGGGAACAACTGGAGAGGGCAAGAGCGACGGTCGGCAGGACCGGGCGCAGATGGGGCGTCTACTACAGCGAGCGGCTGCATGTGGAGTCGGCCGTCCGCGCCGGGGAACTCGTGAAGCAGGGGGCCATCGGCAGGGTTGTGCAGGTGATGGGCTGGGGTCCGCATCGCGCGGGCGTTGCCGCGAGACCGGACTGGTTCTTCGATAAATCCCGGTACGGCGGAATTCTGGTGGATATCGGCTGTCATCAGATCGAGCAGATTTTGGCGTACGCGGGCGCGGAGGGCGCGAAGATCACGAACAGCCACGTCGCCAACTTCAACCATACCGCGTATCCGCGTTTCGAGGACTTCGGGGACGTGAGCCTGATCTGCGACAACGGCGTCGCCGGGTACTTTCGAGTGGACTGGTTCACACCCGACGGGCTGGGGGCGTGGGGCGACGGGCGCACCCTCATCCTCGGCACGGACGGGTATATCGAAATACGCAAGTACATCGATGTCGCAGCGAACGCCGAGGGCGACCACGTCTTTCTGGTCGACCACGAGGGCGAGCGGCACATCGAGGCCGCGGGGACCTGCGGCTTTCCGTTCTTTGGGCAGTTCATCCGCGACTGCATCGAACATACCGGGACGGCGATGACCCAGAGCCACGCCTTCGCCGCCATCGAGCTCGCGATCGAGGCGCAGGAGCGTGCCTGGAAGGCCGGAGTTGGAGGATTCAGATCCTGATTTTCTCCCCACCCCCTTCTCCCGGAGGGAGAGGGGGGAGAAGTTTTTTTATTGTTTGAATTGGAGGAATGCCGTCATGACGGGAATTGCTCTTCTGGGGTCGGGGGCCATCGCGGCGGTACACGCCGACGCTTACGGGACGTGGGGGAATCGCTGCGAGGTGCGCGCCGTCTGTGATCTCTATCCGGACAAGGCGCAGTCCCTCATCGATTCAAAGGGGCTGCGTCACGCGACCGCCTGCGGCGATATCGACGCGGTTCTGGCGAGGGACGACATCGACGCGGTGTCGATCTGCCTGCCGCCGGACGCCCACGCCACCGTCGCGATAAAGGCGCTGCAGGCAGGTAAGCACGTTCTGGTGGAAAAACCAATGGCCACTGGCCTCGCGGAGTGCGACGCCATGATCGAGGCCGCAGGGGCCGGCGGAAAAATCCTGTCGCCTGTCGCGCAAAATCGTTTCAAAACGCCCAACGCCAGGGTGAAGGCAATGCTCGACGACGGCGTGGGCGGAAGGGTTCTCTGCGCCACCGTCAACTCCCTGTGGTGGCGCGGGGGAAATTACTACGACATCTGGTGGAGGGGAACCTGGGAGAAGGAGTGCGGCGGGTGCTTCACCAGCCACGCCGTCCACCATCTGGACCTTCTGCTGTGGATGCTGGGAAAGCCGGAGCGGGTCACCGCGGTCATCGCCAACGTGGGACACGACAACTCCGAGTGCGAGGACTTGGGCGTCGCCGTTCTCGAGTATCCCGGAATGCTGGCGCAGGTCTCCGCCTCGCTCGTCACCCACGACGAGGAGCAGGAGATGATCTTTCAGACGGAGCGGGGCAGGCTGTCCGTTCCCTGGAGAACCGCGTCCGCCAGGGCGCTCCCGAACGGGTTTCCGGAAGAAAACTCCGAGGGGAAAAATCTGCTGCAGCGCCATTACGAGAGTATTCCGGAATTAAAAACGGAGGGACACCCCGCGCAGATCGGCAACTTTCTGGCGGCGGTGGGCGGAACGGAACCCCCGGCCGTGACCGGAGAGGAAGGGCGAAACGCCATCGAACTCATCATGGCGATCTACAAAGCGTCCGTCACGCGAACGACGGTGACGCTCCCGATTGCCCCCGACGACCCCTTTTACCGCCGCGAGACGATGACCGCCGCGATGCCCCGCTTCCATCAAAAAACACGCTCCGTCGAAAACTTCACGACCTCCGGGATCACATTGGGGCGCGATGTTGGAAAATAGAAGGAGCGCCCCATGAAAGACAAAACGAAAAAGAAAACGTCCCTGCGTCCCTTGTTGCTGTTTCTGCTGCTCGTGTTCCTGGCGGTCGGTATGCGCTTCGCGCTGCCGCGGGTCGTATTCAGGCCGACGAAAACCCTTTCTCTGACGCCGGCGGGAGCCGATATGCCCTACGAGGATGTGACGCTGACGACGCCGGACGACGTTCGCCTTCACGGCTGGTACGTCCCCGCCGACAACGCCCGCGCCACGCTGCTCTTCTTTCACGGAAACGCCGGAAATCTCTCGCACCGCGTCGAGTCCATCGAGATCTTTCACGACCTGGGCCTGTCCGTATTCATCATCGACTACAGAGGGTACGGACAGAGCGGAGGCGAACCTTCTATCCCCGGCGTGACGCTGGATGCCCTCACCGCCTGGAGGTGGCTGACGGAGGAAAAGGGAGTGCCCGCCGAGAAAATCATCGTGTTCGGACGCTCGATGGGAGGGGCCGCCGCCATGGAGCTGATGCGTCAGGCGCAGCCCGGAGCACTGATTCTGGAGTCCACGTTTTCCTCCCTTCCCGAAATGTTCCCCATCCCCCTCCTGGCCCCCGTCGCCTGCCTCGTGATCGGCGACGTCTGGAACTCCGCCGAGGCCGCCGCCACCCTGACCGTCCCCACGCTCTGCATCCATAGCCCGAACGACGAGGTCGTCCCCTTCCGCCTGGGCAAACGCCTCTGCGACGCGGTGGCGAGCGAAAAAACATTTGTCGAAATCCACGGAGGCCACAACGAGGGCTTCCTGGACTCTATCGACATCTATCGCCCCGCGCTGGACGCCTTCCTGACGAAGCGTTTCGGCGCGATGAGGGCGGGGAAAACAGACTTCTGAGTCACCGTACCCCCGGCAAAGCAGGGAGATCCCTGGGCTCCCCTGTATTCAAGCCCTTCCTTTATTTTCTGAACGGATGCTTTGGACCGTAGTCGATCGAGCTGCCGAGTTCCGAGAGTTTTTTGGGGGAGTGTATGCCCTCGATGTAGCGGACCGTTCCGCTCTTGCCCCTCATGCAGAGCGACCAGGTGTAGATGTGCTCTCCCCGGTAGGCGACTCCCTTCAGCAGGTCTCCGTCCGACGCTCCGGTCGCCGCGAAGAATACGTTTTCGCCCTTCACCAGATCGTCCAGGGTCAGAACGGTGTGCTTCTCGATGCCGCGTTCCTTCGCGATCGCCTCGTCGGACTCGTTGCGGAACCAGGGTCGGCACTGCATGTTTCCTCCGAGGCACTTGACGGCACAGGCCGTGATGACGGCCTCGGGAGAGCCTCCGGCCCCCAGCAGCAGGTCGGCGGTCGCTCCCTCGTCCCAGCAGGTCGCCAGAGCCCCGCCGATGTCTCCCTCGGGAATGAGGCGAATGCGTGCGCCCAGTTTGCAGACCTCCTCACGGACAGCGTTGTTGCGTGGCCGGTCCAGCATGATGACGGTCACGTCCTCGACGGACTTGTTCTTGGCCCTGGCGACGCGTCGAATGTTGACGTGAATCGGGGCGTCGATGTCGATGAAGTCCGCGGCCTCCGGTCCTGTGACGATCTTGTCCAGGTAGAAGAGGTTATCCGGGCTGAACATCGCGCCCCGTTCGGCGGCGGCGACGACGCTGATGGCCCCGCCCAGGCCGTGGGCCATCAGCCGCGTTCCATCAATGGGATCCACGGCGATGTCAATGTCGGGGCCATCTCCCGTTCCCAGCGCCTCACCGTTCGCAAGCATGGGCGCCTCGTCCTTCTCTCCCTCCCCGATGACGACGAGCCCGTTCATGCTGACGGTGTTCAGCATGTAGCGCATGGCCTCCACGGCGGCGCGGTCCACCTCGTTTTTGTTGCCGCGGCCCATCCAGCGCCCCGAAGCCATTACTGCAGCCTCCGTTCCCCGTACCAGTTCCAGCGCAAGATTCTTGTCCGGTGCAAAAAGCGACATTCCAAAGAACCTCCCTGCGAAAATGATTTTCGACCTGTGATTTTTCGACGCCGTATTTGTCTCCCTATTATCACCGTTTTGATTCGTAAAAGGCAATCGTAAAAAAGGACGTTGTTATAATTGCAGATATGTTTTGAGGGGATCGGAAGGGAAGTGATGTTGTCGTGTCGGATGCGTTCAGCGTGATCGGCAGGTCGCTCGAGCGTCATGACGGGCTGGTGAAGGCCACGGGAAAGGCGCTTTATGTTGCGGACCTCGACGTGCCGGAGGCGTGGGTGGCCGGAGTGCTGCGCTCGCCGGTGGCGGCGGGGAGGCTCCGGGGCGTCGCGAGGGATCCCGCCTTCGACTGGACGCGGGTCGTCGTGGTCACGGCGAGGGAATTGCCCGGAGCCAACGTCATCTCCATGGTGCGGGACGACTACGAAATTCTGGCGAGGGACAGGATCAGTTTCGCCACTCAGGCGCTCGCCGTCGTCGCCGCGCCCGACCGGGCCGGGCTCGTTGGGGCGCTGGCGCATCTCAGGGCCGACATCGCTGAGGAAACGCCCGTTCTGACCATCGAGGATTCCCTCGCGGCGAATATCGTCGTTTGGGGGCCGGAGGGGCGGAAGGCGCCGAACGTCATCGACGAGTTTTTCGTGCGGCGCGGAGACGTCGAAAAGGGGTTCGGGGAGGCCGACGCGATCGTCGAGGGGACGTATCGGACCCCGTATCAGGAACACGTTTACCTCGAAACCCAGGGCATGATCGCCCGGCCGACGGAGAACGGAGTGGAAATTGAGGGCTCCATGCAGTGCCCCTGGTACGTTCACGGAGCGGTGGCGCGGGCGCTGGCCCTCGACGCGGAGAACGTGAGGGTGCGGCAGAGCACGACGGGCGGGGGATTCGGCGGCAAGGAGGATTACCCCTCGGTCATGGCCGTCTGGGCGGCGTTGCTCGCCCGGGCCTGCGGGCATCCCGTGAAGCTGATCTACGACAGGACGGAGGACCTTCTGGTCAGCACCAAGCGTCACCCCTCCAAAATTTTTCACAGAACGGGCGTGAAGCGCGACGGAACCCTGACGGCGCTCGAAATCGACCTGCTTCTGGACGGCGGCGCGGCCACGAGCATGAGCAAAGTGGTGCTCTCCCGGTCCATTCTGCACAGCACCGGCGCGTACAGGATTCCCAACGCGCATATCCGCGCGCGTGCGATGGCGACGAACACGCCGCCCAACGGGGCGTTTCGGGGTTTTGGCGCGCCCCAGAGCCTCTTCGCTATGGAGCGCCAGATGGACCGGATCGCCGCGACCCTGGGCATGGACCCGTTGGACCTGCGCCTGAAAAACGTCATGCGGCCCGGGGATTCCTTCCCCTTCGGGCAGGTGATGAACGAGGGAGTGGAGGGGGCCCTCGGGGTTCTGAACGACGTCGTCGAGCGCTCCGATTACCGGCGCAAACACGAAGAGTACAAAAATCGGAGCTCCGGCTCGGTCCGCAGGGGCGTCGGGTTGTCGCTCTGCATGCACGGCGGAGGGTTCACCGGCAGCGGGGAGGACAACATGGGGACCGCGGTCGAGCTGGAGTACGCGCCGTCCGGCGTGGTGGAGGTTCTGGCCAGCAGCACGGACATGGGACAGGGCGCGTCCACCGTCCTGCCGATGATCGCGGCCGAGGCACTGGAACTCTCCCCGGACAGGGTGCGCCACCCGCTCCCGGACACGTCGAGGGTCCCCAACAGCGGACCGACCGTCGCCTCTCGCACCACGATGTACGTCGGAATGGTCGTGCGCGACGCCGCTCTGGACCTGATCGACAAGCTGAAGGGACACGTCGCGGAGACGCGGAGACTCGGGGAAGATCCTTCTTATGAGAAAGGAATTTTTTACCACGGGGAAAACGAGGTTTCGAACTTCGATGAGGCCGCCTCGGACTGGCTGAGGGCGAGAGGCCGCCTCGCCGGCAGGGCTGAGTACAGGCCGGACGAGGCCGCCGCCTGGGACGACGAAAAATACGAGGGCTGCGCCTATAAGGGCTACGCCTGGATGGCGCAGGTCGTCGAGGTCGAGGTGGACTGCGACACGTACGAGATCACGCCTTTGAAGTCGACCGTCTCCGCCGAGATCGGACGCGCGATCAACCCGGTTCAGGCGGTCGGTCAGATCGAGGGCGGAGTATTGCAGTCCTACGGCTGGAGTTGTGTCGAGAACCTCTCCCTGACCCCCGACGGGAAGTACGATACGGGGCATCTGAACGGCTATCTGATCCCGACGGCGCTCGACACCCCCGAATTCAGCGTGAACATTCTGGAGGAACCCTGTTCCGTCGGCGCGTACGGGGCCAAGGGGATCGGGGAGCTGCCGATGGACGGCGGAGCTCCGGCAATAGCGGCAGCCGTCGAAAACGCCCTCGGGGTTTTCGCGACGAAAATTCCCCTTACGGGAGAGGAGCTGCATCGGCTCATGAAGGAACGCGAAGCGTCGCAGGAGCGAGGGCAGGCGTCACGGTGAAAATCGAGCTCATGGTCAACGGAGCGCTCAGAGTCGTGGAGACGCATCCCATGACGCGGCTTCTGGATCTGCTGCGCGACGATATGAACCTGAAGGGATGCAGGGAGGGCTGCGGAGAGGGGGAGTGCGGAGCCTGTGCCGTCATCATGGATGACTGCCTGGTTAACGCCTGTATGATCCCGTCCGTTCAGGCCGCCGGGTCGTGGATTCTGACCGTCGAGGGGCTGGGCGCGCCGGAGAATCCTGACACCCTGCAGAGGGCCTTCGTCGAGGAGGGGGCGGTGCATTGCGGTTTTTGCACGCCGGGCATGATTCTGGCCGCGCGGGCCCTGCTTCAGCGGAACGCGAACCCCTCGCGGGAGGAGGTGCGCGTCGCGCTTTCCGGGACGCTCTGCCGCTGCACGGGCTACAACCGCATCTACGCCGCTGTGGACAGGGCGGTCAAAAACGGCTATAACCCGTCAGGAGATCGTTCATGCGAAGATTCTCCCACCGGACGGCCGAATTTTTCGGACGCGGAGAAGAACCTGTTTTTCAGCCCCGGGACCTTGGACGAGGCACTGAGGATTCTGGGGGACCATCCCGACCTGCTCCTGCTCGCGGGGGGGACCGACACGGGGCCGGACGTGAAAAACGGTAATTTGAATATATCGGAGGCGATGGACATCTTCGGGCTTAAGGAACTGAGGGGTATAGAGCGCAGAGGTTCGGAAATTCGCATCGGCGGCTGCGTCACGGACGCGGAACTCGGGGAGAGCGCCGTCGTCGCGGAGTATCTTCCCGCCCTGCGCGAGGCGGCACTTCTGAGCGCCGGCCCGGCGGTGCGCAACCGGGCGACGATCGGGGGCAACCTCTGTACCGCGTCCGGCGCCGCGGACCTGCCCGTCGCCCTGCTGGCCCTGGCGGGGAAGGTGCGTCTGCAGAGCCGGAAGGGCCAGCGCGTTCTCCCGGTGGAGGCGTTCATTAAGGACTACAGAAAGACCGACCTCCGGCGGGGGGAGATTCTGAGGGAAATTGCAGTTCCCATTTCGGCGGGCACTCAGAAGTTTTATAAACGCGGCTCGCGCGCGGCCCTGACGCTTTCGCGGGCGTCTCTGGCGCTGTTTGCCGATGTCGAGAGCGGAGTTGTGAGGGAGTTTCGCGCCGCGGCGGGCAGCATGTCCCCGATTCCGACGCGCCTGCCGAAGCTCGAGGCGGCGCTGACGGGCCAGGCTCTGACCCCCGCCCTGATCGACCGGGCCGTCGAGACAATCACCGACGAGCTGAATCCCCGAAAGTCGGCGGAGTATCGTAAAGCCCTCGGGGGCAATCTCGTGCGCCGCTTTCTGGAGGCCCTTTAAATGTGGCCCCTGCCGCAGAGCAATGTCTACGCCCTGATGGCGCTCGGCTCCTTCGGCCTGACGCTTCTGGTCGCGCGCCTGGTGGTTCGCATTCAAAAGGGGGAACTTCCCGGCGGCGACCTGTGGGTGCTGTACCTCCGAACGCTTTTGGGATTCCTCTTCGCAGCGGCGATCGTCTTCGGCTATCGAGCCCTTTTGCCGTAATGCTTTGCGGTATGCGATACAATGTCTGCAGGTCATAGCAGGAAGGCCGGAGGACTGATCCTCCGGCCTTCCTGCTATGGTGTTGCGCTTTTGAATTTAGCCGGTTCTAGTACATGCCGTCCATTCCACCCATGCCGCCCATACCGCCGCCGGGCATCGAGTTGTCCTTCTTCTCCGGCTTGTCGGCGACAATGCCCTCCGTCGTCAGAACCATCGCGGCGATGGAGCCGGCGTTCTGCAGCGCGGAGCGGGTGACCTTCACGGGGTCGATGATGCCCGCGGCGACCATGTCGATGTACTCGCCCGTGGCGGCGTTCAGGCCCTGTCCGGCCTTGAGGGTTTTTACCTTCTCGACGACCACGTCGCCCTGGTAGCCGGCGTTCTCGGCGATGAGGAACAGGGGGGACTTCAGCGCGGTCAGCACGATCTGCGCGCCCGTCCTTATGTCGCCCTCAAGTTTGTTCACGAAGCCCTCGAGCGCGGTGGCGCAGTTCAGAGCGGCCACGCCGCCTCCGGCGACGATGCCCTCCTCCACGGCCGCGCGGGTCGCGTTCAACGCATCCTCGATGCGGTGCTTCAGCTCCTTCTGCTCGGTCTCCGTCGCGGAACCGACCTGGATGACGGCCACGCCGCCGACCAGCTTCGCCAGACGCTCCTGCAGCTTCTCCTTGTCGTAGTCGGAGGTGGAGTCCTCGATTTCCTTCTTGATCTGAGAGGCGCGCTTGCGGATCTCGTCGGGGTTGCCGGCGCCCTGGGTAATTGTGGTGTCCTCCTTGGTGATGCGAATCTTCTTGGCCTTGCCCAGCATGGACAGCTCGGTGTTCTCGAACTTCAGGCCGACTTCCTCGCTGATGACCTGACCGCCGGTGACGATGGCGATGTCCTGCAGCATGGCCTTACGGCGATCGCCAAAGCCGGGCGCCTTCACGGCGGCAACCTGCATGACGCCGCGCAGCTTGTTGACGACAAGCGTGGCCAGTGCCTCGCCCTCGACATCCTCGGCGATGATCACGAGGGGCTTGCCCGTCTGCACGACCTTTTCGAGCACGGGAAGCAGATCCTTGATGCTGTTGATTTTGCCGTCGTTGATGAGGATATAGGCGTCGTCGAAGCTGGTCTCCATGCGCTCACCGTCCGTGACCATGTAGGGGCTGATGTAGCCCTTATCAAACTGAAGCCCCTCGACCATCTCAAGGGTGGTTCCGACGGTCTGGCTGTCCTCGACGGTGATGACGCCCTCTTCCCCGACCTTCGACATGGCCTCGGAGATCAGCACACCCACGGCGTTGTCGTTGGCGGAGATGGAGGCAACCTGCGCGATCTTCTCCTTTTCCTTTACGGGAATGGCCTTCTTTTTAAGCTCCTCGACGACGAAGTCGATGGCCTTCTCGATCCCCTGACGCATCTGCATGCCGTTGGCTCCGGCAGCGACGTTCTTCATGCCCTCGCGAATGATGGCGCGGGAAAAAATGGTGGCGGTAGTGGTGCCGTCGCCGGCGATGTCGTTAGTCTTGGAGGCCACTTCCTTCAAAAGCTGGGCTCCGGCGTTCTCGAACGGGTCCTCCAGCTCGATTTCCTTGGCGATGGTGACTCCGTCATTGGTGATGGTGGGAGAGCCGAACTTCTTCTCCAGCACGACGTTGCGGCCCTTGGGGCCAAGCGTTACGCCGACGGTGTCGGCCACCTTGTCGATACCGCGAAGCATTGCGCGGCGCGCGTCTTCTCCGAAAGAAAGAATTTTAGCCATAATGTAAGTCCTCCTCCTGCTGTGAACTACTTCTCGATGATCGCGAGCACGTCGCGCTCACTGAAAATAACGTACTCCGTGCCGTCAAGTTTGATTTCGGTGCCCGCGTACTTACTGAAAATGATGCGGTCACCTACCTTGACCTCCACGGGCAGCTTCTGCCCGTTATCCAGAATTTTCCCCGAACCGACGGAAATAACCTCGCCCTCGGTCGGCTTCTCCTTCGCCGTATCCGGAAGAACGATGCCGCCCTTCGTCTTTTCCTCACGGGTGAGAACCTTCACTACGATCCTGTCGCCAAGTGGCTTGAGATTCATAAAAATCCCTCCTGATATTTTTTCATATTAGCAGTCTCTCTTAAAGAGTGCTAATCATTCACGACTTGGAATATTAACCTCTGGGCTCTTTAAGTTCAATCGGTAAAATTACGTATCGATGGAGAGGAACGCCGATGAAAAAAATCCGGAAGACGGGGAAGGGAAGCCGTATCGCGTCCAAAGTGCTGTTCCTTATGCTACACTTTCTTTCGAATCAGTAAAAATATGGAAGGTGTAATTCGATGCAAATTATAGCGGCGCTTTTTCTCGACGCCCTGCTGGGTGATCCGAAGCGCGTTCCACATCCCGTCGTCGGGGTAGGGGTGATCATAGGCTTTTGGGAGGGACGTTTTTATCCCGGGACCGATAAAAGGCAATGGGGTGTGATGCTGTGCCTGGCCGTTCTGGCGACGACAGGCGCGGCTGTGGGGCTGATTCTGTTCTGCGCGTCATTCAACGCCTGGCTCCGCCGGGCGGTCGAGCTGTACCTTTTGTACGCGCCTCTGGCCTGGCGTTCTTTGAAGGACGAGTCCCTGCCCGTGGCGCTGGCGCTCTGCGAACATGACGGCGCCGGAGCGCGTTCCGCCCTTTCCCGCATTGTCGGACGCGACACCCAAAAGCTCGACGAGGCGGGAATCCTCCGCGCGACCCTGGAGACGATCGGGGAGAGCTTCATCGACGGGGTGTTCTCCGTTCTTTTCTTCATGGCGCTGGGGTACGCGTGGGGAGGGACGACGGGCGCGGTTCTGGCGTCCTGGCTTTTCAAGGCGGCAAGCACGCTCGATTCCATGGTCGGGTACGACGACGGTCGCTATCGGGAGTTTGGAAGCGCCGCCGCCCGCCTGGACGATGCGCTGAATTTTCTCCCCGCGCGGTTGGGAGGGCTGGTCGCGCTCCTCGCCGGGGCGTGCCTGGGGTATTCCCTTCCGCAGGGGCTGCGGGTGTTCCTGCGCGACCGCAAAAAGCATAAAAGCCCCAACAGCGCCCACGGGGAGAGTGCCTTCGCCGGGCTGCTGGGCGTTCGCCTGGGGGGCGGGGCCGTTTACGGCGGCGTTTTCGAGGAAAGGCCCGTGATCGGCGACGCTGATTTTCGGAACCCGAAGCCCGCCGACGTCCTGCGCGCCCACGCGATCCTCGACGCGTCAGTAGCGCTTTCCGCCCTCGCTCTGTTTTTTTTGCTCCGGCACTGACTTTGACGGATTCCATGTCTTTCGATCGTCCGCACGGCGCGAACCCTGAAAAACTGTACGAGGCGAGGGGCCTTCCCCTTCCGGACAGAATCGTCGACTTCAGCACGAACGCGAACGTCCTTCCCTGGGGCGGATGGGACGGCCTTAATCTCGACCTGCGCCGGCTTCTTTCCTCCTATCCCGACGACGAGGCGACGGAGCTGCGGCGGGTCATCGCCGAGCGCGAAGGCCGTTTCGTCAAAGGCTGCTCCATCGACAACATTTTGGTCGTCAACGGCTCGAACGAGGCGATTTATCTGGCGGCCTCGCTCTTCGGCGGCAAAAAAGCCGCCCTCTGGCAACCCGTGTATGGGGAGTACCTTCGCGCGCTTTCCGCTTACGGCGCCGACGTCTCCGACCTGTTCGACGCGGACGGCCTGACCGGGGACACGGAGGCGCTTTTTTTGTGCAACCCCCGCAATCCGACGGGGGGATATATCGAAAGCGAACCGCTCGAAAAACTCTTCGAGCGTTACCCCCGGACTCTGTTTGTCGTGGACGAGGCGTACGTCGACTTTTTGGCGATTGAACACCGGAGACTCGATTTTCTTCGCCATCGGAACGCCATCATCCTTCGTTCCCTGACGAAGATCTTTCATCTGAGCGGGGCACGTATCGGCTACGTTCTGGCCTGCGAGGAGCGCATCGCGCAGTTAAGGGAACGCCAGCCCGTGTGGAGCGTCAACTCCGTGGCTCAGATCGTGGCTCTGGCCTTTATGAGGGATGAGGACTTCATCCGCGAGACGCGGGACTTCTACGCGGTGGAGACGCCCCGGTTCGCGGTGGAAATCGAAAAGGCGGGATTCAGAACCCTGCCTACCCGGACGAATTTTTTTCTCGTCGAGATTGCCGACGACCAAAAGGTGATCCGCGCCCTTCTGGAGCGAGGGCTCGTCGTGCGCCACACCCGGAACTTCACCGGACTCGACGGCCGATACATCCGCGTCGCAACCCGCGCCCCGGGGGAAAACGACCTCCTGATTCGTGCGCTTGCGGAACTGAGGGAAAGGGGTATTTCTTAGTAATCATGCAAAGGCAATAATTTACAGACTTTGGGGCTCTGCCCCAAACCTCGCAAGGGGTCGTGGACCCCTTAACCCCAATTATTGATCTTAAATTTTGAACATTGCATAATAAAGTGAAAGATAAATTTATTTGATGAAGGTGTTTTTCGATGGAGCGTTTGCGATGAAGGGCGTCATGATCCAGGGAACCAGCAGCGACGCGGGGAAAAGTTTTCTGGTGACGGGGCTGTGCCGTATTTTATCGGATCGGGGTTACCGGGTCTGTCCCTTCAAGTCCCAGAACATGTCCAACAACTCGTGCGTGACGCGGGGCGGCCTGGAGATGGGCCGGGCGCAGGCCGCGCAGGCCGAGGCGGCCCGCCTCGAGCCGGAGGTTTTTATGAACCCCATCCTGCTGAAACCGCGCATGGACACGTCGTCCGAGATCGTTCTGATGGGGAAGGTGTTCGACGTGCCCGCCGAACGGGATTATTACCGGACCTTCACGATGAACGAAGGGCTTGCGACGCTGCGGGCGGCTCTGTCCCACATCGGGAAAAACTTCGACGTGATCCTCATCGAGGGGGCCGGCAGTCCGGCGGAGGTCAACCTCAACGAGACGGAGATCGTCAACATGCGCGTCGCGCGTGAGGCAAACGTGCCCGTGATTCTGGCGACGGACGTGGACCGAGGCGGTTCTCTGGCCTCCGTCGTCGGGACTCTGGAGCTTCTGGGCCAGGATCGCGAGCGGGTCGGGGGCATCGTTTTCAATAAATTCAGGGGCGACCTCTCGCTCTTCGAGCCCGCCGTCCGCTGGACGGAAGAGCGCACGGGGATTCGAGTCGTCGGGGTGCTGCCCTGGCTGCCTGACGTCCGCGTTCCCGGAGAAGACTCGCTCTCGGTCAACTGGCGGGGCAGCCTTCGGGGCGGGAATCGGCTCGCGATCGGCGTCGTTCGGCTTCCCTGTATTTCTAACCACACGGACATGGAGTTTTTTGCGTCAGAGGATGATGTCGACCTGATCGAGCTGGCAGAGCCGGTCGGGGATGAAAGCGATCCCGTGCTTTCCCGCCTCGACGCGGTGATCATTCCCGGGACCAAGAACGCGGTGCAGGACATGAGGATCCTGCACGCTTCCGGACTGGCCCGACGCCTCCGGGATTTTTACGCGGAGGGCGGCTTCGTCTTCGGCGTGTGCGGCGGGTACCAGATGCTGGGCGAGCGCATCGACGACCGCCATCTGAGGGAGAACACAACGATCCGCGAGATCCAGGGGCTGGGGCTGTTGCCCGTCGTAACGACCTTCGAGCCGGAAAAGACCACCATTCGCAGCGAGGGTCACGCGGTTCATCCCCATCTGTCCCCGTCCCGCGCGAGAATCGAGGGCTACGAAATCCACTTTGGGGAAACGCGCAGGCTGAGGGCGGACAACCGGGAAGAAGAGCGTTTTCATCCGCTGTTCATGCTGGACGGGCGAGAGGACGGCTTGGGGGACGGTGAGCTTCGGGCGGCGGGGACGTACCTGCACGACGTGTTCCGCAACGACGCGTTCCGCGCTTCGTGGTTGAACGCGCTGAGGAGAAAAAGAAATCTCCCCGAACGCCCCCCCGTCGACACGACGGGGATCAGAGAAAGGGCCTACGACGCACTGGCGGAGCGAATGAAGGAATCCCTCGACGTGGAGTACATTTTCAAGCTGGCCGGCCTGTAGGGATTCTATAAAAAGTCTTTTAATAACAGGGATCCAGGGGTCCATGACCCCTGGCGAGGTTTGGGGCAGCGCCCCAAAGGGTTTTGTTTTATAAAGTCGCCCCTCAGTTTTACAACGACGAACAAATTGTCAGCCGAGGGGCGTTTTTATTATTTTCTCAAACAGAAGTACAGCCCGTTTCAGTTTTTCCCCTTCACCAGTTCCGTCAGAAACTTTTCGTCGGCGATCCAGGGCAACGTGATGTGCTCGCCCGTGCGGCGCTTTGTGTTGAACTCGGCGGAGACCTCGAGGGCCCCTTCGTTGCGGGCCCACGCGCGGCGGGCGACACCGCCCATGACGTCCCAGGTCATGGCCTGACGGATGACCTCGTCGACGCGGGACGACCCGTCGAGCACCAGGCCGAACCCGCCGTTGATCGCCTTGCCGATCCCCACGCCGCCGCCGTTATGCAGGGCGACGAGGCTCATCCCCCGCGCGGCGTTGCCGGCGAAGCACTGCGTCGCCATGTCGGCCATGACGTTGCTGCCGTCCTGTATGTTCGCGGTCTCGCGGTAGGGCGAGTCGGTTCCGGATACGTCGTGGTGGTCGCGCCCCAGCAAGACGGGCCCGATCTCCCCGTTCCTCACCATCTCGTTGAACTTCAGCGCGATGCGCACGCGCCCTTCGGCATCCTGGTAGAGAATGCGGCACTGTGTGCCGACGACAAGCGCGTTTTTTTCGGCGTCGCGGATCCAGACCCAGTTGTCCCTGTCCTGAAAGCGACGGTCCGGGTCGATACAGTCCATCGCGGCCCGGTCGGTCTTTCTCAGATCCCCGGGGTCGCGGGACAGGCAGCACCAGCGGAACGGACCGTAGCCGTAGTCGAACAGCATCGGCCCCATAATGTCCTCCACGTAGCTCGGGAAGATAAATCCCTCGTGCGGATCGCCGTTCTTCGCGACCTCCTTCACGCCGGCGTCGTAGACAGCCCTCAGAAAGGAATTGCCGTAGTCGAAGAAGTACGTTCCCCTGCCGACCAGTGTTTTGATCAGCCCGAAGTGGCGCGAGAGGGTTTCGTCCACCAGAACGCGGAACTTCGCGGGATCCTCCTTCAGAAGGCGCGTGCGCTCCTCGAAGGTGATGCCCGCCGGGCAGTAGCCTCCATCGTAGGCCGCGTGGCAGCTCGTCTGGTCGGAGAGCAGGTCGATGGCGACGTCGTTGTCGACCGCGTACTGCAGCAGGTCGACGATGTTGCCGTGGAAGGCGATGGATCGGACCTCGCCGCTCCCGGTCATGCTCCTGGCCCTGTCGAAGGCCTCTTTGGGGGAGTTCGCCACCTCCCGGACCCACCCCTGACTGTGGCGCGTCTCGATGCGCGACGCGTCGACCTCGGCCGTTATGGAGACGCACCCCGCGATGTCCGCGGCTTTGGGTTGAGCGCCGCTCATGCCGCCAAGCCCGGAGGTGACGAAGAGTTTTCCCTTCAAAACGTCATCGGAAGCGCCGGACTTTTTGGCTTTTTCGATCAGACGTCCTGCGTTCAGGACCGTGTTGAACGTGCCGTGGACGATGCCCTGCGGCCCGATGTACATCCACCCGCCCGCCGTCATCTGGCCGTAGTTGGCGACGCCGAGCTGCATGGCGCGGTGCCATTCCTCCTGGTTGTCGAACAGCCCGACCATCAGCGCGTTGGTGATGACGACGCGCGGCGCGCCCGGATGCGAGCGAAAGAGCCCCAGAGGATGGCCGGACTCGACGACGAGCGTCTGGTCGATGGTCAGGGCCTCCAGATATTTTTTGATGAGAAGGTACTGCATCCAGTTCTGACAGACCTGCCCCGTCTCGCCGTAGGTGACGAGTTCCCAGGGATAGAGGGCGATGTCGAAGTCCAGGTTGTTGTCGATCATGACCTGAAAGGCCCGGCCCTCCGTGCAGCCGCTTTTGTATTCGTCGACGGGCCGACCCCACAGGCGGCCCTCCGGTCGGAAGCGGTAACCGTAGATGCGCCCCCTGTCGCGCAGTTCCTCCAGAAACTCGGGGGCGAGTTCCCTGTGATATTTTTCGGGGATGTAGCGCAGCGCGTTCTGGAGCGCCAGCACCGTCTCCCGCTCGTTCAGGGTGTATCCCCTGTTGGGGGCTCGGCGGTGCCTGGGATCGAATACGGGCTTTGGAGGCAACCCATTCGGAAAATCCAGCTTTATCCGCATCGCCTGGCCAAGTTTCGCGTTGTCCGGCATAAAAACACTCCTTTCAAATCCTCATTCATGTATTCAATGCAGATTTTCAATCGAAGAGACGGGGCGCCATGACAAAAAGGAGTGTATCACGTTGAGACGAGGCGGGGAAAGGGTCAAAAAATAAGTGATGTAACCTTTCCGGTCCAATTGGTTTGGGCGCGTTTCATCACACGTCATACTTCCG
>JAITPZ010000134.1 GCA_031289165.1 Synergistaceae bacterium | reverse complement strand
GGAAAAGCGTTTTATACTCAGGGAATAAATTTTTACTATGCGGAAGATTATGTTCCGGCCGTCGACAGTTTTTCTAAAGCAGCCGCAATGGGAAATGTTAGTGCGCAATACTACCTCGGCTTTATGTATTACAATGGCCGAGGGGTAGCGCGGGACTACGCCCAAGCCGCCTACTGGTATCGCAAGGCCGCCGATGCGGGGAATAGTAGTGCGCAAAACAATCTTGGCTTAATGTATCGACAGGGTCTGGGGGTAGCGCAGGACGACGACGACGCCTACTACTGGTTTTACAAGGCCGCCAAGGCGGGGAGTAGTAGTGCGCAATTCAACCTCGGCATGATGTTTGAACATGGCTGGGGAGTCGCGGAGGACGAGGACGAGGCTATGGCATGGTATCGTAAAGCCGCTCAAAATGGACATGAGCATGCGAAAAAGCATCTATTGCGCCTACAATAGTCGGGGTTGTCCATAAAAATCGCCTCCAAAATTATTGGACAAGAGAAGCCAGGGGTGTGATACTTTTTTGATTATGAGGTTACCTCAGGGAAGTCGGGAGCGATGAGTTGCGCGTAAGTTATAGTTGTCGTCGAAGCACACGCAAATTTCCTCATCTGAAACAACCCTATAATCATATAAAACAATGTTCGCTGTCTTTTGTTTTTTGGGGATTCCCACTTATTGATCTGATTTTTAGTTGGATTATGGTACAATGCTTTTTTCATTATTATAAATATAATATGTCTGGCTTTTTATATGAGCCTTTTGAATGGGAATGGACTGATTTTCTGGAGGGATGGATTGCGAGGATAGTGTTATTTGGCTTTTGCTATTTGCTCCTGTGGAGCGTATGTCTGTTTTTACGTAAAAAACATTATCGCTTTGGCGCAGCTTGCCTGATTTCCATGTTTGTTGTATTAACTTACGCTTCTTTTTTGACATTCTCTGGTGTGCTCGATCGCTTAGCAGAAACGAAAAGTATGTTTCCTTTTCCTTTCGTTATATTTTTTATGGACTCTATCTTACCACTTCTTGATTTTTTCCCATGGAACTGTTCTCCATATATTGACATTATTGTTATTTTAATGCGCTATATATTTTTAATTTATCCATTTATTGGATGTTATATTTTTTTGCGATACGATCCTGAATCTCGTGAATCCATCATTAAACCAGATTGATCATATAACCTCGATCCTGACGTGAAGGGGAGCGGGGCGATAGAATATCTGCATACGACGGGCAGACCGGCCTGAGCTGAGGTTTCGACCCGGCAGTCGACCGACCGCCGTTCCGGGCTTTGATTGTGTCCCTGAAATTGTTGACCTCAGTGATTTTGTTACGAAATTTTCCAGTTATCGATCGTCCTCACGATCCCGTCCAGAAAAAATTTCACAACCCGATTGACGTACCGGTGGTTTTTCAGTTTCTCGGCGCAGGGCGGGCTGTATCTGTAGTAGAGCGCGACGAATTTTCGACCGGATGACGAGCGCAGCAGAACTTCGTCGCGGAAACGGCGGAGGGTCAGAACCTCCGGAGCCTCGCAGGAACCGTAGACGGCGGTGGCGATGTAGCATCGCCTGTGGCTGGAGTCCTCGAGTTTCACTCCGTGCGGATCGAGCGTGTACGGGCGCATATATGCTCCGTCCTCGTTTCCGATCACAATCTCCTGAAAATCGTCGCTTATTTTCAGAATCCAGGAGGTCTGCGGGCTGTCGGAGGCGTAGTTGTACGTGAGCTTTCCATTGTTATGAATTTTAAACCAGGCGTGCACGGAGTAACTGTCATTGTATGACCCCGCGTGATATTCGGGAAAAGAAAATTCTCCGTCCTGCCTGACGATAAAAAGAGTGGTTTCGTCCATATAGCACAAATGCCGCTCCGATTTCTCCCTCACGATCGCGCCGCTTTTGAGTCTTTCCAGCTTTTTTTCGAACCTGCCGGCATACTCCTCGAATTGATTTTTGACGATCGAGTGAAACTCGGGAGTCGCCACGGCAAGGGTTTTTTTATAATCATCCTCAAACGCGCGGGGATTTAACGTCAAAAGTTCAGTTTTGGCCAAAAGGGCCCCCCACCAGCCGCGCGAGTCCCCGGGGTATTCCCGGGTCATTTTTTCGAATACGTCGAGCGCTCTGGCCCATTCACGAAGGTTGAGAAAAGCCTCTCCGCTCCGGTCGAAGTCGTCCGCGCCGGAGAGCGTCCCGGCATCGGCGCTCGCCGCCCCCGACATCTCCCGCATATTTTCCCGCGTGTACGACGCGCCGCAGTTTTCGCACTCCGAAGATTCGTTATCCGGAGCCATAACCAGTTTCCCGCCGCAGGTCCTGCATTGCAGTTCCGTCATCGTTCGACACTCCTCTGTTTCAAGAATTTGCGCTCGCTGTTTCGATCACCGGGCAGCGATATTGTTTTCCAGCGCAGCTCGGGTTTCTCGAAGCCTTTCTCCCGACGTGTCATCGAGTTCTTCCACAAAGGTTGAATGAGATATAAAGAAGAATACAATTATTTCGGCGTTTCGTCGAGACGGCGACGTTCGACGAGAGGGAAATATCTGCCGGACTCCCTCCGGCCCTTCGGACGCCCTGAATTTTTCACTCCGCATTGCAATTTATGGATGTTAAAGTTTTTTGGTGTTAAAATATTCATATAATTGTGGAGGAGGTGTTCGTTATGACGAATCCGTCAGTTTCTTATGGAGATGTTCGCGTCGAAGCGATGAACGAGTTTTTGCGCGGGGTGTACCGCTGGATGGCGGCGGGGCTCATTCTTACTGCGGTCACGGCTCAGGTGGTGGCCTCCAGCGAGTCGCTGATCTACGCGATTTTTGGTTCACGGATGCTGTTTATCGGACTGATCGTCGCCGAGCTGGGGCTCGTGATGTATTTGAGCCACGCCATCGGTCGCATCAGATCGGCGACGGCGATGGGGCTTTTCGTGCTCTACAGCCTTCTGAACGGCGTGACGCTGTCCGGCATTCTGCTGGTCTACACGGGCGAGTCCGTGGCCAGTGCCTTTCTGACGACGGCCGGAATGTTTGGGGCCATGAGCGTCTACGGGCTCTACACGAAGCGCGACCTCACCTCGCTGGGCAGCTTCCTGATCATGGGTCTGTGGGGGCTGATCATCGCCTCGGTCGTCAACATGTTCATCGGAAGCGGCACGGGAGGGATGGTTATCAGCGTGATGGGCGTCCTGATTTTCCTTGGCCTCACCGCGTGGGACACGCAGCGCCTGCGCGACCTGGGCGGGCAGGTGGACGTCGAGGGCGACGAGATGGGACGCAAGCTCGTCATTATCGGGGCGCTTCACCTCTATTTGGATTTCGTCAACATGTTCCTCTACATGCTCCGTCTCTTCGGCAAAAGGCGTTAAGGGGAACCAGGGAAAAAATTTTTAGTCGAACACGGCGGGCGCGGTGAAAACGCGCCCGTTAATTGTTAACGCAAAGCGGGAGCTCAAAAATGGCCAACAAGGTGACGGCAACGCGAAGCAGCATGACCCGTATTCAGTCCGCCCTCAAACTGGCGCGGCGGGGACATGATCTCCTCGAGCAGAAAAGAAAGATACTTATGAGCGAGCTGATGGGGCGCATCAGGGAGGTCCGGGAAATACAGAGCGGTATGCACGCCATTTTCGACGAGGCCTATTTCAGCCTGCAGATGGCGAATATTTCCATGGGGATCAGCAGGGTCGAAAAGATCGCGCTGCTCGTCCCGGAGGAAAACCGCTTTATCGTGCGCCTGCGCTCCGTCATGGGCATCGACATTCCCGAGGTCGACAGAATAGAGCCCGACCTGACGCCGATTTACTCGATGGGCGGCACGGCGACCGGAACCTCCTCGGTTCTGGACAACGCCTACGTCAACGCCCGAAAGGTCGTGGCCCTGATCGCCCGGCTGGCGGAGATCGAGACCAGCGTCTACCGGCTTGCCGTTCAGATACGAAAAACGCTGAGGCGCGTCAACGCGCTGGAGAAGGTGTTCATTCCGCGCAGCGAACAGCAGATCAAACTGATCGCCGCGACCCTCGACGAAAACGAACGCGAGGACCTGACCCGCATCAAACTTTCCTCGTCGGCCTCGTCAGATTTTCAACACAGCTTTTGAACGGGGAGTGATGAGTAACATGAAGCTGCCGGAAGTTCTTGAAGTGCTTCTCAAGGCCGAGGACGAGGCCCTGGAGATGAAAAACGCGGCCGAGCGGGAGGCCGGGGATATTATCCGAAAGACGCACGAAAAATTCGCGCAGGACCAGGAGGCGCGCCTTGCCGCCGCGCGCGAGGACGCCCGCGCTCAGGTGGAGTCCGCCGGGCAGGCCGCGGAGATGGACGCGCTGCAGGTCGCCGAGCTGGCCGAAAAGGGGCGCGAGAAGATGAAGAAGCTCTTCGACGAGAAAGCGCCCGCCCTGATCGCCCGTCTGGCCGAGGATCTCGCGGCCCGATACGCGACGCAGGGTCGGCCCTGATGGGTTTTGGAAGCGGCGGCGGCCGCGTCGCGGAGTCCACGAAGGCGCGGGTTCGCAGGGCGGCGATTCTCCGGGACGAGGACTACAGACGCCTTCTGGAGCAGCGCACGGTCGGCGATATCGCCCTCGAGCTGAAAAAGACCTCCTGCGCTCCCATTCTGGAGCGTTTTTCACTGGAGACCGCACGCCGCGCGGAGCTCGAGTTTCTTCTGAACCTCTCCATTCTGCTGGAGGGCGTGGCTTTTCGTCATTATATGGGGCCGGGCGACAGAAAACTTCTGGATCTCTGGATGGAGAACTTCGATATCGACCTCTTCAAGAGCCATTTTCGCTCCAAACTGGGAACGGGGGAGTGGCAGCGCGCCAACGCGACGGAGCTGACCGACCGGGTGTCGGATTTTCGCCTGACCCTGCTCGACCATGAAAGGCTCTTTGCGAGTACGACGTTCAGGGAGATGCTGGCCGCGGTGAAGAGGGAATCCCTCAGGGAGGAGCTGGCGGAGGCCATTCCGCAGGGACGGGACGCGGTCGACGTCTCGGCAGGGCTCGATTTTCACAGGACGGCGTTCACCGTGGGAATGGTCCTCGACCGCTATTATTTCGACAGCCTCTACACGGCCGTCGGCGCCATGAGCGGCAACGAAGGGCGCATGATGAGGATGCTGGCGGGAACCCGGGTTGACCTGAACAACCTCTACTGGATCTACCGCGGCCGACGTTTTTTTGGTATGCCTCCTGAGGAGGCGCTGACCCTGGTCATGAAGGTCCGCTTCCGCGCGGGGTTCGACCTGCTGACAAAGGCCGCGTTTGCCGATCCCGCCGTGTTCTCTTCCGCGCTGAAGGACACGCCCTACGAGCGCGTTTTCGATGTCGACGAGGAGAACGTGGCCCTGCGCGAGGCGCTGGTGGAAAAGAACATGTACAGGATGCTTTTCGGGATAGTGGACCGCGCCTTCATGTCGGCCTCGCCGGGCTTCCATAATGTCGCCGCGTACCTGATGCTGAAGGAGTTCGAGGTTCGCGACCTCGTCGCCGTCATCGAGGCCGTGCGCTACGGGTTCGAGAGAGGCGGCGTGGAGAGGATGCTCGTTCGTACGCTTGCCGGCGACGCCTCGACCGATCTGCGTCAAACGGCGTAGCCGAGCTGAATCTGAAATTGGTGGGGTGAGTCATGGCTGTCGTGGGAATGGTGGGCGTCTCGTTCGCGGGACCGAGAGAGGAAATCGAACGCGTGGCGCTTCACCTTCTGAGCACGGAGAATTTTGAGCCGATGTCCCCGGAAGTAATGATGGAGGGGCATCCGCTGGGAAGCCGCGTGCGAACCTTTCGCGGCAATAGATACGACGCGCTGCTCGAGAAGCTGGAAAGCCTCTGGGGAAAGGCGGGGCTTCCTCTCCCGCGGAAGCGGGCGGAGGAAGTGCGTTCGGAGATGTCCTTTTCCGACCTGGAGTCGAGAATCGACCGGATCGTGGACATACTGGCGGGCGGGCAGGCCAGAGTGGAGGAACTCGAGGCCGAGCGCGAGACGTGGCGGGCGATCCTCGCGTTCGGAAACGCCGTGCGCGAGACGGGACGCAACATGAGCGGACTGGCGAGCAACCCTTACGGCCGAATCGCGATCGGGACGCTGTCGCGCGGCAACTGGCGCCGGCTGCGGGAGACAGGCCTTGCCTCGCCGTTTTTGGCGCTGCCTCTGATCGAGGAGGAACGGCGTATGACGATCGTCGTCTTTTACGGCGCCGATTTTCACGAGGGCATGATGAAGATCTTCTCGTCGGTCCGCCTGCGCCTCGTTCCGGTCCGGATGGAAGAGGCTCTCCGCTATGACAACGAGGACGCGGTGCGCTACCACCTCGAGTCTCTGGAGGCGGAAATCGTGAACTACAGGGAGATGCCGGCCCGCTACATCTCGGAAAACAAAATCAGCCTGGAGCGGCTTTACGCTCTGGTGTACGCGAAACAGCGCATCTATACGCTGGCTCAGAAAAGGGGGGAGCTCGCCGACATGATGATCCTGTCGGGGTGGATTCCCCAGATCGCCTACGACTCCGTGTCCCGCGCGGCGACGCGGGAGGCCCCTCACAGCCTGGTCATGGTGGAGTACGGCGATATTCTCGAGGAACAGGGTCACGAGCTCCCAACCCTGCTGTCCAACCTTCCGCTGGTCCGGCGTTTTCAGGAGATTGTCCGCCTTTACAGCCTTCCCGCCTACAGCGAGCTGGACCCGACGTTCGTGGTGGCCCTCAGCTTCTGCCTGTTTTTCGGGTTCATGTTCGGCGACGT
>JAITPZ010000002.1 GCA_031289165.1 Synergistaceae bacterium | reverse complement strand
GCGCATCATCGCTACCCTGATGCAGAAGGAACTGGGTGTGCCGGTCAACGTGGTCAACCGCACCGGGGGTAACGGCGTCACCGGACATCAGGCCATTCTTTCCGCCAAACCCGACGGCTACACCATCGGCCTGGGGACGGTGGAGCTGGCCATGATCCACTGGATGGGGCTCGCCAAATTTACTGCGGCCGACTTCAACCCCATCGGCGGCGTCAACGTCGACTCGGCCGCTCTCACCGTGAAGGCGGACGGTGCCTGGCAGGACTATAAGGCGCTGGCGGAGGACGTAAAGGCCAACGCGGGCAAGTACACCGCCTCCGGTACGGCGGTCGGCGGCATCTGGCACCTGGCGATGGCGGCGTGGCTGACGGCGGCGGGCTTTCCCTCCGGTCAGGTTCGCTGGATCCCGAGCGAGGGCGCTGCCTCGGCGCAGCAGGAGATGATGGCGGGCGGAGTGGATATGGTTACCTGCTCGCTTCCGGAGGTGATTGCCATGGTCGACGCCGGAAAGGCGAAGATCCTCGCCTACATGGGTGACGAGCGCAGCACCAAATATCCCGACGTGCCGACGCTGAAGGAACTGGGCGTTCCCGCCTCCGTGGGAACCTGGCGCGGCATTTCCGGTCCGAAGGGCATTCCGGAGGACGTGATGGCCGTGCTTGAATCCACCCTGGGCAAAGTGGTCGCGAGTCAGGAGTTCATCGACTTTATGAAATCCCGCGGTCTCGGCGTCAGGTATATGGCGGCCAAAGAATGGGGCGCATTTATGGTCGAGGCCGACAGTCAGTTTGGCGCGATCATGAAGGATGCCGGCCTCGTCAAATAAAAATATCGTTTCTGATGACTGCCCTCGTTGTTTGCGCGGGGGCAGTTTTTATTTTATTTGAAGTCAGGGGCCTGAGTTGGAAGAAAAAGCCAATGTCCACGCCTTAAGCTCAATAATTGGGACAAGAGGCTCACGCTCCCCCGCGATGTCTTTTGGCGAGGGAGTGCAGCTTCAAACGCGGGTAAAGTTCATTCCAGGCTGTCGACATTGCGTCCAAAATATCGGGAGGTATGCCCATGCGTTTCAACGATGCCGTTATTGGTGTTGCCGTTATCCTCTTCGGGCTGATCGTCATCGTTCACGTTCAGTCGTATCCGGATATGGGCGACGGTATGCCGGGCCCGTCGCTCTTCCCCACGGTGCTGGCGGGTCTGCTCGTCATAGCGGGGGCGGTGCAGATTCCCCGTGGAATACGCTCCAAAGCGCCGCTCGCGGAGCGTCTGCCGGAGTTTACCGCCCGGGGTGTGGGCAATATGCTGGTCGCCGTTCTGGGGGTCGTCTTTTACATCTATGCTTCCGATACCCTGGGCTTTCTCCTGACCTCGTTCTGCGTCATGTTTACCCTGATGCTCGTTCTCAGGGCCGGATTTTTCGTTTCCGCTCTGGTCGCGGCCGGCGCTGCCGTGTGTATCTACCTGATGTTCAACAAAATGCTGATGGTGCCGCTGCCGATCGGCCTCTTCGCGTTCTGAGGGAGGCCGGTGGGACATCATGTTCAATCTCGATAGCCTGGGTCACGCCCTTTCTCTGCTGATGGACCCCTACGTTGTGGCGGTCATCGTCGGATCGTCGGTCTATGGACTGTTCGTGGGCGCCATGCCGGGGCTGACGGCGTCCATGGCCACCGCACTGCTTGTCCCCGTCACGTTTTTCATGGAGCCGGTTCCGGCGCTTGCCGCGATGGTCGCTATGGAGGCGATGGCCATCTTCGCCGGCGACATTCCGGCCGCGCTCATCCATATTCCCGGCACGCCGTCCTCCGCGGCCTACGTGGAGGACAGTTACGCCCTGACCCGGCAGGGGCAGGCCGGCCACGTTCTGGGGGTTCAGCTGATCGTGTCGGCCATGGGCGGCGTTATCGGGGCCGTTATTCTCATCCTTCTGGCGCCGCTCCTGGCGGAGGTGGCGCTCAGGTTTTCCACCTACGAGTATTTCTGGCTGGCCTGCTTCGGTCTCTCATGCTCGGTCATGGTTTCGTCCGGCAGCATCAGCAAGGCCCTCCTGTCGCTCCTGATCGGGCTGATGTTCAACTGCGTGGGGTTGGATGTCGCCGTGGGGTTCCCGCGCTTTACCTTCGACAACCCCGATCTGCTCGATGGATTTTCCTTCATTCCGGTCATGATCGGTATGTTCGGCATGGCCGAAATTTTTCGCAACGTGCTGCTCCGGGAGTCCAGGGTCGCGCCCTTCATGGTTCAGGGCAGCGCCATTTTCAGGGGGACGTGGAAGGTTGCCCGTGAGCACTGGAGGCATATCGTCCGCTCCGGGGTGATCGGCACAGCCATAGGCGTTTTGCCCGGAGCGGGGGCGGATATCGCGGCTTGGGTGACGTACGGCATCTCCAGGCGCTTTTCCAAAACGCCGGAACTCTTCGGCAGGGGGCAGATCGAGGGACTGGTCAGCGCCAGCACCGCCAACAACGCCGCCCTCGCCGGGGCGTGGGTTCCCGCGCTGGTATTCGGTATCCCGGGCGACTCGATAACGGCCATCATCATCGGCGTGCTGTACATGAAAAACCTGCAGCCGGGACCGAATATTTTCGAGCGTAGCCCGGAGATCATCCTGGCCGTGTACGCGACCTTCATTCTGGCCAACCTTCTGCTCATACCCTTCGGCTGGCTGGCGATCCGGCTCTCCTCCAAAGTGCTGAGGGTTCCGCGTAACCTGCTCTATCCCGTCATTCTGCTCTTCTGCGTCGTGGGGGCGTTTGCCATCAACAACTCGAATTTCGACGTCGTGGTGATGCTCGCCTTCGGGGTGATCGCCTGTTTTCTGGAGTTCAATTCCATTCCGGTCGCGCCGGCCATTCTCGGCCTGGTGCTCGGCGACCTGCTGGAAAAATCCTTCATGGTCTCCATGATGAAATCTCAGTGGAGCCTTTTGCCCTTCTTCGAGCGCCCGATCTCGGCCGGCCTCGGGATAGTGGTCATTCTGATGTGGCTGACGCCGATCCTCGTCCCGTTTATCAGGAAGCGAATGAAATCGGAGAAAAGCTGATTAACCTGAAGTTTTCCGGGCAAATGAGGCCTGAGACATTGAAAGATAGCGCTTTAGATCCTGTTTTTATTGGTTTTATTTGACGCTTACTCTACATCTTTCAAAATATACTCTTTAGGCTGGGGCATTTTTATCTTCTCCTCGTAAAGTATTCTTTACAGTTTCATATTTTTGGATCAAAATCAAAGACAAGATTTCCATGATAAAAAGCGCGCTCATCATCATATACATGGACATATGGACTGGAACCCGGCGTTTTCACTATAAGTATCAAGGAATCAAAGGAATCCAGGCAAAAAATTACTACAAATAGCGCATGCCTTCTAAAAAATATTAAGCTCCGTATTGTACTAAAATCAGGTAGAGCGCCGGTATTTTCCTGCATTAAAGTTTTTCGACACTTGTCAATGCAAATATTCAGCACTATGATGTGGTCATAGGATGCCGTTTTATAGCTCATAGCGGCGAAAATGTTGGTGAAATATAAGCTTTCATAAATATTTTTCAGAAGGACATAGAGAAACGAGCAATTCTGTGAAGCGAATTGTCTCGACGCCTGAACCCAATTTTGACAGGGAGAGTGTTGTTATGAAAAAAGGATGCTTTTTAACGATAGTGGGACTGTTTTTTTGTGTGTTCCTATGGGACTGAA
>JAITPZ010000292.1 GCA_031289165.1 Synergistaceae bacterium | reverse complement strand
TGAGCCTCGCTGTCGCCAACGCGCGAAATTCGCCCGCGCTGATGAACACGGTTTTGCCTGTGAAAAATTCCCGGTACCTTTCGAGCGCTCTGTCGAGTTCGGCGCTCTCACGCGCGATCAGCCTTTCTCCGATCGCCTCCCTGCCGAGCCGTCCGGCGACATCGCGTATCCAGGCGTTCGTGTTTTCGATGCCGATGGGCATGTGCTTCAATATATAGGGGATCCCGTATTTCTCTTCGAGCCAGGTGAGGAAATAGTCGTCATGGGTCGGGCATGTGCTGATCGACAGCGCCGCGTACTTCAGCCTGTACATTCGCTCCGGCTCCGCGAAGTTCGGGAACGTGTTTACGTCCAGATCCAGCGCGTTGAGGCAGCGAATCAGCTCCAACTCGTCCGCGCGCCCCATGGAGGAAACGCTGAAGAGATTGACGGTCCGGGCCTTCTGATATTGCAGCTTCGTGTCTTGAAGCTCGTCCTTGATGATCGGCTCGACTCCGGGCGGGTCCTCCAGAAGGGTTCGGCCCAGACCGTGATAGACGACGTCGTAGGCAGTGGCCCATATTTTTGTTTTGAACCCCTCGCAGTGCACCGGTATGATGCGCGCCGCCACCTGCGGCTGCGCCCTTTCAATGACGCCGTCGACGTCATCTCCGATAATTCCGGGCACGCAGCTCGCGACGACGGTGAGCGTTTTGGGGTGGTACAGCCTGTCCGCCTCGATAATCGCGTCAAACAGCTTATCCTCCGCGCCGGCAATGACGTCCGTCTCGTTCAGGGCGGTGGAAAGCCACATCGCATCCCTGACGACGCCGAAGCGGGAGGAACCGCCGGAGCGCGTGTTGGCGTTCTGCGAATGCGAGCACGCACCGCACCCCACGGCCCCATGAACCAGGGTGACGTTGTCCGGCAGGCTGTTGAGCATGGAAATCGCCGGAAGCAGCAGACATATGGAGCCCTGCGAAAAACTGCGTTCCCCGTCCTGAAGGTGGCGACACCGCCCGCTTTTAGCCGCCATCCCGCAGAGCGTGCCTCCGTACACGATGCAGGAGTGGAGACGCCGTTCGCGGACGGGCGGTTCGTTGCTCTGAAAATAACTCATTCGTTTTCCCCCTCGTTGTTAATGTGGAATGCTGTCGAACAGCGTTGTGGACAAATACCGCTCGCCCGTATCCGGCAGCAGGGCCACGATAGTTTTGCCCTCGAACTCCGGGCGCAGCGCGATTTTTGTCGCCGCGTACGCCGCTGCCGCGGACGATATGCCGACGAGCAGCCCCTCCGTTCTCGCCAGGTCCTGCGCGGTCTGGAAGGCCTCCTCCGATCGCACCCTGTATATCTCGTCGATCACGTCTACGTTCAAAACTTTGGGAATGAACCCCGCGCCGATGCCCTGAATTTTGTGCGGGCCGGGAACGCCGCCGGAAAGCACGGGCGAGTCGAACGGCTCCACGGCAAAAATTTTCACGTCGGCCTTTCTCTGTTTCAGAACCTCGCCGACGCCCGTAATCGTCCCGCCCGTCCCCACGCCGGCGACAAACGCGTCCACCTCCCCTTCCAGGTCGTCCCATATTTCGACGGCCGTCGTCTCCCTGTGTATCCTGACGTTTGCCGGATTGTCGAACTGCTGGGGGATGAACGAGTTTGGAAACTGGAGAGACAGCTCCTCCGCCTTTTTAATCGCGCCCTTCATTCCGTCCTTACCGGGCGTAAGCACCAGCTCCGCATTCAGCGCCTTCAATAAATTCCTCCGCTCCACGCTCATGGAGTCCGGCATGGTGAGAATCAGGCGATACCCCCTGGACGCCGCCACAAACGCGAGCCCGATGCCCGTGTTTCCGCTGGTCGGCTCAATGATGATCGTTTCCTTATTTATCTTTCCGCTGACCTCCGCGTCCTCGATCATCGCCAGAGCGATGCGGTCCTTCACGGAGCTCAGGGGGTTGAAATACTCCAGCTTGGCGATCAACCTGGCCTTCAACCCGTTTTCCCGGCTGTAGTCGGTGAGCTGCAGAAGGGGCGTATTTCCTATAAGCTGAGTCAGCTTTGTCGCGTATTTTGCCATCGTTCCATTCCTTTCCAATTTTAAAATCACAAGGAAAAATTCCCCCTCTCCCCCGGAAGAGGGGCAGGGGCAGGGGTGAGGGAAGCGCGGGAGAGAATGATCGAAAGGCCGGAGCGGTCCCCTATATCGCGTACTCCGCCTGGGACTCCGCGCCGGCGAGGTGGAATTTTTCGAGCACCCTGTTGCGCAGTTCGACGAACCGGGCGCTGCTCCTGTTTCTGGGGCGCGGGTAGTCGGCGTCGAGAAGCTCGCTGATCTTTCCGGGCCTCGGGGTCATGATGACGATGCGGTCGCTCAGGTACACCGCCTCGTCGATGTCGTGGGTCACGAGAATCACCGTCGCCGAGAACTTCTGCCAGAGTTCCAGCAGCTTCTCCTGCAGGTCCATCCTCGTGAACGAGTCGAGCGCCCCCAGCGGCTCGTCCAGAAGCAGCGCCTTCGGCCTGTTGATCAGGGCGCGCGCCAGAGAGGCGCGCTGCGCCATGCCGCCGGATATCTGATGCGGGTACGTCCGCTCGAACCCCTTCAGCCCGGCCATCTCGATGTACTCCGCCACGTCGTCGCGGTACTGGTCGTACACGCCCCGCGCCTTCAGGCCGAAGGCGATGTTCTCCTCCACCGTCTCCCAAGGAAACAGGTTGGCCTGCTGAAAAACGTACCCGCGCTCATGGCTCGTGCCCGTGACGGGGTTTCCCTCGACCAAAACCTCGCCCTCCTGGGGGCTGTCGAGTCCGGCGATCAGCCTCAGAAGCGTCGTCTTGCCGCACCCCGACGGACCGATCAGGGAGACGAACTCCCCTTTGCGCACGGAAAGGCTCACGTTGTCGAGCGCGGTAACGCCGTTCCCGTAAGAATCCCGAAAAACACGGCTGACGCTCTTCACCTCGACGCTGAAGCTCGGCGGCGTCGGGGAAGCATCATTTGATGCCGCCGCAGCGACGGTTTCTTCGCTCATTTCACCAGCCCCCTCTGCCAGATGAGCAGTCGGTTTCTTATGGCGTTGATCACGGTCAGCACGAGGGTGAAGGAGATCGCCATGATCACGATGGCGGCGTAGACGCTGGCGTAGTTCATCCAGCCCATCGCGATGTTGATGTAGTACCCGAGGCCACCCCTGGCCCCAATCATCTCTGAAACCACCAGGGTGCTGAATGCTATGCCGGTCGCGGTCGATATGCCGGTAAAGATGGAGGGCACTGAGCCGGGAATGGCGATTTTACGGAGCATGTATCCCCTGCCGGCGCCCAGGGTGCGGGCGGCCTCGAAGTAAGACCTGTTGATGGCCCGGATCCCCCTCGCTGTGGTGAAGGCCACGGGGAACCAGGCGCTGATGGCGACCAGGGCCACCGCCGTGGAGAACGTATCGGGCATAATAATCAGCACGATCGGGACGAGGGCGATGGCAGGAATGACCCCCACCACCTTCATGATAGGAAAGAGCCAGTAGTTCCAGCGATCGGACCACCCGATCATGACGCCGCTCGCCACGCCGCAGAGAGAGCCGGCTACAAATCCCGCCGCAAAGAGGCGCAGGGAGTAGAGGGTGTTCACGAGGTGGACGCGCCACTCCAGAAACATCACCTCCATGATCTGAGCCGGGCCCGGAAAGAAGGGCAGAGGCAGCACTCCCGTCTTGGACGAGAGAACGTCCCACACCGCCAGCAGCATCCCGACCGCGAAACGAAACTGAGAACCGTGATTGTACTCGACGGCGATTTTTTCGCTGAAAAACGAGAGCAGATATCTCCCCCCCGCGTACGCCGCCAGCGCCGCGAGAAGCACCCGAAAGGGAACCTCGTCGACCTCGATGGCGGGACGGATCAGGACGTTGAGAACCAGCGCCGCGACGTACGAAAACACCGCGAGTAGCTGCCAGGTCCGGGAGCGGGGTTTCCAGTATTTTTCGGTCGTCCCCATTCGATCGACTTTTCCGTTCATATCGACGCGCTCCCCTCTTCGTTCGTGAGGCCGCTCTGCCAGACGAGCAATACGGAGCGGACGAGGCCCAGCAGGGCGAGCACCGCCGAAAAGAGCAGCGCCATCACGATAATGGCGGCGTAAACCTTTGAGTACACCGACCAGCCCTTAGCCCAGTTGATGTACCACCCGAGCCCCGCCTCCGCGCCCACCATTTCGGAAACGATGAGCGTGCAGAAGGAAAGCCCCGTCGCGGCCGATATTCCCGTGAATATGGAGGGAACCGTTCCGGGTATCGCCACATGGCGGAGAATGAACCTGTCGTTCGCCCCGAGGGTGCGCGCGGCCTCGAAGTAAGACCGGTGGATCGAGGCGATGCCGTTCGCCGTGGTCAGAGCCACGGGAAACCAGGAGCATATCGCGATCATGAATACGCCGGTCATGAAGCTCGACGGGAAAACGGCCATCCCGAAGGGGATCCACGCCACCGCCGGGATGATGCCGCAGACCCGAAGCACCGGAAACAGCCAGTAGCGCCACTGCCTGTACCAGCCGATGAGAATGCCCGTGCCCACGCCGAGTATCGTCCCCAAGACGAAGCCGTAAGTGAAAAGGCGCAGCGAGTACAGGGTGCTTCGAAACAGTTCTCTCCGATCGACGAAGGCGATCTCGACGATCTGAACGGGCCCCGGAAAGAAGGGCAGCGGAAAAATTCCGGTCTTCGTCGACAGGATGTCCCAGATAAAAAGCGCCGCACCCAGCGCCGCCAGAAATCGGGCCCTGAAACGAACCGCCGCCCCGATCCTTTCGCTGAAAAAGGACAGAACGCATCTGCCGGTCATATAAAGGATGACAATACCGACAAGCACCCGGTAGGGTGTTTCATTGAGACTGCGAACGGACGAAATGGAAACGTTTCCGACAAGCGCCAGCGCGAATGAAAGGACGGCCAGCGCCGGCCAGACCCGATCTTTCATTACTTTTTCGTTGTTCCGAGAACGTCGTAGTACACGCCGTCCACCCATTTCTCCACGTCGAGGTTCTTACCCTGGAAGAAGCCCGCCTTCTGCAGGCGGCTGGCGAAGTACAGGGCGTCGGCCTTCGGGTCGCTGGGCTGTCCCGTTCCGTGCAGTTGCTGGGTTCCATGATATTTATATTCCGTCAGAAGCTGGGTCAGCAGGGCGTAATCGGTCGTTTTCACGTAACCTTTATCTATTTCGATTTTCGCCGCCTCTTCCGGATTGTTGCCTATCCACTCGATCGCTTTGTTGTAGGCGCGGAGAATCGCCTCGACCTTCTCCGGTTCCTCCTTTATCTTTTTGTTCGAGGCGTAGAGGAAGCAGCAGAACCTCCCGGCGAAGAGCGGATCCACGGCAATGTCGGAGATGACTCTGTACTTCAGGTCTCTGACCGCCAGGGAACCGAAGGGATCCCACGCCGCGTAGGCGTCGATTTCACCCTTGTTCACTGCGACGGAAAGCTGGTCGAGAGGGAAGGGCTTCCACTTCACGTCCTTATTGGGGTCGAACCCCGCCTCGGCGAGCACCAGGCTCGCCACGAAAAAGGGAGTGCCGCCGATCTGGTCGACGCCGATCGCCTTGCCTTTCAGGTCTTTCGAACTCTTAATGGGAGAGTCCGGCGGAACGATCAGCTTGATGCAACCCTCGTGAAGGCCCGCGATGATTTTGAGATCGAGCCCCTCCACGATGGACGGGAAGAAGTTGAAATCCCCATTGGCGACGTAGAATTTTCCGCTGGCGAGCCCGGCCTTCTGCGTCTCGAAATTCCCCGCCACCAGCGTGACGTCGAGCCCCTCCTCCGCGAAAAATCCCTTTTCGAGGGCAATATACGCCGGGCCTCCGCAGGCAGAACCGGAGCGGGCCTGAATCTCGATGCTCCCCAGTTTGAACTCCGCAGCGCCGGCAACGCCCATACCCAACAGGAACACGCTGATCGACGCAATCCACAATACCTTCTTCATCACATATCATCCTTTCGAAATTGAAGAAATTAAAGCCAGAGGCCTGAAGTCAAAATAGTCGTAGTTTCCTTACACGCCGCTTATATCGCGGCTTTTTCGCTGACCACCCCGGTCTCGATCTCCAGAAGGCGGTCCGCCCACTTCGCGGCCCACCCGCGCAGCTCCGTCACGGCCAGGGGCTGCGGAATCCCGGAAACCTCATGGGCCGCTATTTTTTTCGCCAGTTCGATGTACACCTGCGCCTGCTTCGAGTCGGGGGCGGCCTCGATCGTCGTCTTGCCCGCGAGTTCGCTCTGGGTCACGGTGACCGACCGCGGGATGTACTCCACGACCTTCGTGTGCGTCTCTGCAGCGAAGTCGTCGATGATGGTCCTCGAGTAGTCCTGGTTGATCGAGTTCGCGATGATCCCGCCCAGAAGCGCGCCGCCGGCGTTCGAGTATTTTTTTATCCCGGTGAAGAGGTTGTTGGCCGCGTAGATCGCCATGAAATCGGCAGAGGAGACCGTAAATACGTGCTCGGCGATGCCCTCCCGAATGGGAACCGCAAATCCACCGCAGACGACGTCGCCAAGAACGTCGAAGATCACGTAGTCGAGTTCCAGTTCCTCGAAAACGTGCTGTTGTTTGAAAAGCTGCACCGACGTCGTGATGCCCCTTCCGGCGCAGCCCACCCCCGGAGACGGCCCCCCGGCCTCCACGCAGTAGATGCCGTTGAAGCCCTCGAACACCACGTCCTGGGCCCTGACCCTGTTGCTTCTGTCCCGGAGCGTGTCCAGAACGGTCGGAATGTAGGTTCCGCCCCGCAGCGTGTTGGTCGAGTCGCTCTTGGGGTCGCAGCCGAACTGCATCACCCTGAACCCGAACGTCGAAAGCGCCGCGCTGATGTTGGAGGTTGTCGTCGATTTGCCGATTCCGCCTTTCCCGTAGATGGCTATCTGTTTTATCTTTTTCGCCATGATGCAACCCTTCTCCCCCTGCTGTCCTGTTGTTGTTATAAAACCGGGCCCCGTTCGGACCCGGTCCGAGTACACAAACGCTCCAGCGCGTCGCTGATCGGACCGTAAAACTCGATTCCCTCGATCCCCTTCGCGTACAGCATCGCGAACGGCCACCTCCCTATCCGGCTGACGACGACGAAACGGCAGTCCGAAAGCGCCTCGATCACCGTGTCCATCGTGCCGCTCGTCTCGTCCTCCATTCCGCAGGAGGAACAAAGGGCGGGCACGACTCTCCGCTCCCCGATGCGGTAACTTTTGTTCGCGTCGTCGATCTCCGCTATGGTGAAGGCGTCGCACTTCCCGAAGTGCAGATCGACGTTCTCCCGATCCGTGCTGCCGATCGCCACCCTGTACTCAGCCATGAGAAAAGGTCTCCATCGTCCCGCCGTAGAGCTTCTCCGAGAAGTCGCTGATGCCCGGTATCCCGCAGGCGTCCGCCCGGCAGTGTTTGCAGTGATGAAACACCTCCATATATTTGGCTCCGGCCGCCTTCGCCCTCTGCAGCATGTCGCAGTCGGGGGGCTCGACGTGGGCGAACTCGTGCTGCGGGATCAGCGGGATGATGTTATAGATGTGGGCGCCGACGGCGCTCACGGCCCTGGCGATGTCCTCGATATGCTCGTCGTTGATTCCGGGGATCAGCACGGTGTTTACCCTGACCACCGCTCCGAGCCGGCTCACTTTCCGAATCCCCTCGAGCTGCCTTTTCGTCAGAACCCTCATTTTCGAACCGTTCAGGAACCTGCCTTCGAAGATGACGTGAGACACCACCTTCTCCAGGACGTCGGGGTCCACGGCGTTCACCGTCACCGTGACGGTCCTCACCCCCGCCTCGATCAGCTCCTCCGCTCTGTCGGGAAGCATCAGGCCGTTCGTGCTCAGGCACTTGATCAGGTTCGGATACGCCGCGTGAACAGCCCGAAACGCCCTGATCGCGGAATCCGTCGCCAGAGTGTCCCCCGGGCCCGCTATCCCCACAACCGTGATGTCCGGACAGAGTTCCAACGCCTTCTTCACTGTCTCCACCGCCCTCTCGGGGGGCAATATCCCCGCCGTCACGCCGGGGCGAACCTCCTCTCTGTTGAACGCGCGGTTACAAAATCGGCACTGTATGTTGCACGCCGGTGAAACCGGAAGATGGAGCCTGCCGAACTTATTGTGGGCCGCCTCCCCGAAGCAGGGATGAAGCTGACTGATCTTCAGGCCGGATTCCATTTGGGATTTCAGCCCCAATTCCCCGAATTCCGACGCGGATTTCGTCACTATTGCCTTTACCAATGCCGTAACTGCCATAGCCTGCTCACTTTCGTCAAACATTCAAGCCCATGAGGGCAGGGCCCGTTCGCCCCTGGGGCCCTCTGACCCACCTGAAACCCCTGATTTCAACGAGTACTGTTTTCCTTCATAATCTCCTCCAGAACCCGATCGATCCGAGCCTCCATCTGAAAGACCCGAAAGCCTCTGTCGATGAGAAAATCCGCCGGAGCCGGGCCTATCCTCACCACGAAAATCGCGTCACAGTCCTTCAAAAGTTCAGCGATCCTTTCCAGTTCCTCGCGATGGTGCGCAACGCTCTGTTCGACTCCGCCCTGACCGGGTATCCTGTAGCAGCGACGCTTCTCAATCAGCGCGGAGGGAACGGGCTGACCATCCGGGGCCGTGAATCCCACGTCGTAGATAAAAAAGGTGGTCGCGCGTCCGAAGTGATAATCGATGAAACTGCCGTCGCTGGAGGCAAACGCGACCCGCCTGAAGAGGGTTGGAAGCTCAGGACAATTTTCTGAACATCTGCACATTTGCGTTTAAAACGCCGGGACGACCGCGCCTTTGTATTTTTCCTCTATGAACCTGCGCACGTCCTCCGTCGTCAGGGCGTTTTTGAGCGCAACCACGGCCGGGTCGTTCACGCGCGCGGTTTTCGTGACGAGGACGTTCGCGTAGGGCGAGTCCTTTCCCTCCCGGAAGAGGGCCGTGGTCGGGTCGATGCCCGCCTCGAGGATTCGGTTCGTGTTGGTGATGTAACCGTCGAGGTCCTCCGCGTTGCGAACGATGATCCCCGCGTCGAGCTCGATGATTTCCACCGGCTTGACGTACTCGGCGATGTCCTCCTTCGTGGCGGAGTAATTTTGAATCTCGGGCTTGAGTTTGATGAATCCGTTCTCCTCGAGGATGCGAAGCGCGCGGTACTCGTTCGTCGCGTTGTTGGGGACCGCTATTTTGGCGTTGTCGGGTATCGCCGCCTTCGTTCTGTGCCGGGCCGAGTAGAACCCTATCGGCTCTACGTGGATGCCGCCCGCCGGGGCGAGGTCATAGCCCTGCTCCGTTTTCACCGAATTGAGGTAGGGCACGTGCTGCGCGAAGTTGACGTCGAACTCTCCGTTGTGGGTCTGCTCGTTGTAAAGCCTGCTGCCCGCGCCTTCCTCGATGACGCTGACCTCGATATCTATCCCCTGGGCGGCGAGCTTCGGCTTCACGAACTCCAGCAGCTCCGCGTGGGGTACTGCCGACGCCATGATCTTCAACGTCGTCCTTTCCGCCGCGAAGGCGCCTCCTCCAAAAACTGCCAACGCCAAAAACGCCGCGATGACGACCTTTACCATGCGCCTGTTCATAATAAAATTCCTCCTATACAAGATGTCTTTTTTTCAGAATGAACTTCGACAGACTGTTGCCCGCGAACTGCACCGCCTGAACGATGACGATCATGACGAGAACCGCCGCGAGAAGGATGTCCGTCTTGAACCGGGCGTATCCGAAGCGCACCGCCACGTCCCCCAGCCCGCCGGCCCCCAGCGTCCCCGCCAGCGCCGTCGTGGAGATGATCGCGATGATAGCGATGGTGAAACTTCGGACAAGGCTCGGAAGCGCTTCCGGCAGCAGCACCTTCAGGATGATGTCCCGATT
>JAITPZ010000277.1 GCA_031289165.1 Synergistaceae bacterium | reverse complement strand
GCGAACTTCGAGGTGGAGCTGATCGTGCCGATAGCGATGGAAGATGGGCTGCGTTTCGCGGTGCGCGAGGGCGGTCACACGGTTGGCGCCGGCGTCGTCACCCAGATTCTGCAGTAGTCCGGCCGGAAGCGCAGAGGGTTAACAAAAGTGGCAAAAAAAATACGCATTCGCCTGAAGGCATTTGACCATAGAGTTCTCGACACGTCCGCGTCTCAGATCGCGGAGACGGCGGAGAGAAGCGGGGCCGTGGTATCGGGTCCCATTCCTCTTCCCACTGAGATCAGCAAGGTGACGATCCTGAAGTCGCCGCACAAAGACAAGGACGCGAGAGAACAGTTTGAAATGAGGACGCACAAGCGTCTGATCGATATCATCAACCCAACGCAGAAAACGATGGATGCGTTGATGCAGCTCAATCTTCCCTCTGGAGTGGACATCCAGATCAAACTTTAGCCTGGGATTTTGGTTCCGGATAAAGTTCAGGGAAGCTGGCTGAAAGGAGAGAAAATGATGGGTATAGGGTTACTGGGGAAAAAGATCGGCATGACTCAGATTTTCAACGAGCAGGGGCAGGCGGTGGCGGTCACGGTTATCGCGGCGGGCCCCTGTCCCGTGATTGCCGTTCGTACCCCCGAACAGAACGGATACTCTGCCGTTCTTCTCGGCTATGGAGCGGTGAAGCCGCACAAGCTGTCCAAACCCCTTAAGGGCCTTTTCGATAAGGTCAAAGTCGAGCCCAGGCGTACGCTTCGCGAGTTCAGAATGGACAGGATGGACAAGCCGGATGAGTACGAAATCGGGCAGGAGATCAGGGTGGATTTGTTTGAGCCGGGTGAGCGCGTGGACGTCAGCGGAGTCAGTAAGGGGAAGGGATTTGCCGGAGTCATCAAACGTTACCACTTCGCGGGGCAGCAGTTCAGCCACGGAACGTCGGTCATGCATCGTCATGGCGGATCCAGCGGAGCCATTTCCTATCCGGGCCGCGTGTTTCCGGGAAAGCGCATGCCGGGGCATATGGGAAACGAAAAAGTGACGGTCAAAAATCTGACTGTTGTGGCGGTGGACCTGGAAAACAACCTCCTTCTTGTCAAAGGGGCTGTACCTGGGGCTAAAAATAGCCTGGTCACCCTCTGCAAAAAGAAGTAGACCTGGAAGGAGGGTTCGAGGATTATGCCGGTAATTAAAATAGTGGATTTTAACGGTCAGGACACGGGAGAGATCGCTCTGTCCGATGTCGTGTTCGGTGCGCCGTTGCACGTTCCCGCCATGCACCAGGTTGTCGTGGCTCATCTCGCCAACTGCAGACAGGGGACTCACTCCGTCAAAACCAGAGGAGAGGTGAGCGGCGGTGGTAAGAAGCCGTGGAAGCAGAAGCATACCGGGCGCGCCCGTCAGGGAAGTTCGCGTTCTCCGATCTGGTTGCACGGCGGAGTTGCGCACGGCCCTAAACCGCGCGATTATCATCAGAAGGTGAATAAAAAGGTGCGTCGCCTGGCGATGCTGAGCGCGCTCTCGATGAAGGTCAGAGAAGATCTGTTCACGGTGGTGAAGGAGTTCCAGCTGGAGAAGCCCTCCACGAAGGCCATGAAGACCTTCATGGAGACGATCAACGCGCAGAATCCGCTGGTGGTCTATTGCGCCGAGGGTGACAATCTGGTACGTTCGGTGCGTAACATTCCGGGGGCCAGGATATTGAACGTCGCGAGCATCAACGTGTACGACCTTCTCAACTCCAAAACTCTGGTCGTGACCCCTGAAGTGGTCGCGCATCTCGAGGAGGTATACGCGATATGAACTTGGTTGCCCATGACATCATCATCAGGCCGATAGTGACGGAAAAAAGCAGCGCGCTCATGGAGCACAACAAGTACACTTTCGAGGTACACAAAAGCGCCAACAAGATTCAAATCCGCCAGGCCATAGAGCAGATTTTCAAGGTGAAGGTTCTGAGCGTCAACACGATAAATGTTTCCTCCAAGCCCAAACGCATGGGGGCCTTTATCGGTAAAACACGTTCCTGGAAGAAGGCCATCGTGGCTCTGCCCGAGGGGCAGCGCATCGAGTTCTTCGAGGGAGCCAGTATCTAGTATCCAGGAAGGGGTAAAAGTATATTATGTCGATAAAACAGTTCAAGCCCTATACCCCGGGCCGAAGGCAGATGACCATCCAGGGCCGTGAGGACATCACCTCAGAGAAACCTGAGCGTTCGCTTACGGCGCCTCTGCGCAAAAGCGGCGGCCGCAATAACACGGGGCGCATTACGATGCGCCACATCGGCGGGGGGCACAGAAGGACGTATCGCATCATCGATTTTCGCCGCAATAAGCTGGGGGTTCCCGGAAAAGTGGCGACGGTCGAATACGATCCCAACCGTAACGCGCGCATTGCGCTTATCCATTACGCCGACGGGGAGAAACGCTACATCATTCTCCCGAAGGGGCTTAAGGTGGGCGACACGATTCACGCGGGGCCGGACGCGGATATTACGCCGGGTAATGCTCTGAAGTTGAAGGATATCCCTGTGGGCACCATTGTTCATAACCTCGAAATGGAGCCCGGTCGCGGCGGGAAGTTGGTTCGTGCGGCGGGAACCTCGGCTCAGCTCATGGCGAAGGAAGGAAAATACGCCTACCTTCGTATGCCCAGCGGAGAGCTCCGCCTGATTTTGCAGGAGTGCATGGCTACCGTAGGGCAGGTCGGCAACGAGGACTATGAGAACATTTCTCTGGGCAAGGCCGGGAAAACCCGTTGGAGTGGGCGTCGTTCCAAAGTGCGCGGTATGGTCATGAATCCGGTGGATCACCCGATGGGCGGCGGCGAGGGTAAAAGCAAGGGCAACAAGCACCCTCTTTCTCCGTGGGGAACGCCCGCCAAGGGATATCGTACGCGCAGCCATAAGCCTTCCGACAGGCTGATCGTTCGCCGTCGTTACGAGAAGTAGACGTGGGGAGGGACTTGTAAAATGGCTCGTTCTGCAAAGAAGGGACCCTATATAGAGCAGCGGCTCCTGACGAGGGTCGAGGAGATGAATACGTCGGGAAGCAAAAAGGTGCTTAAGACCTGGTCGCGCCGTTCGACCATCGTTCCGCAGATGATCGGGCATACCGTTGCCGTTCACAACGGACGCATTCATCTGCCGATATACATCAGCGAGAACATGGTGGGGCATAAGCTGGGTGAATTTGCTCCGACGCGGAAATTTGGGCGTCACGCGGGGCAGGAACGCTCCACCAAAGGGAAATAGGAGGAGCGGACGATGGACGCAGTGAAAAAAGAAACCGCGAAACTCGAGGCCAGGGCTATGGTTCGCCAGGTCAGAATTTCTCCGACGAAGGTCAGACAGGTGCTGGCTCTCATTCGGGGGAAGGGCGCGGAAGAGGCGATGACGATTTTACGTTTCAGCCCCCAGAAGGCGGCGCGCATCGTGTCGAAAGTTCTGCAGAGCGCCATAGCGAACGCCGAGCATAATTATGGGATGGATACGGATAAATTACGTGTGCTGGCGGCCTGTGCCGATCAGGGACCTTCCATGAAACGTTTTCGTCCCGTTTCCATGGGAAGGGCGCACCCGTACGTACATCGTACATCTCATGTAACCGTTACGGTTGCGGAACGTTAGGAGGGTCTGACAACGTGGGGCAGAAAGTACATCCCGTAGGATACAGGCTGGGAGTAACGACGGAGTGGGAATCCAAGTGGTACGCGGGGCCCAGAGACTATGCGAAAAAACTGCACGAGGATCTCAGGCTTCGTCAATGGATTATGAAAAAATGGACCGGGGCCGGAATTTCCCGTGTCGAAATCGAGCGGGTCGGCCATGTCGTGCGTTTTACGATCTGGACGGCGCGTCCGGGCGTCGTTATCGGGCGTGGGGGCACGGAAATTCAGGTCATTAAGGAAGAACTCCAGAAGCTGACCGGCGGTAAGGTCATGATTAACGTGCAGGAGATTAAAAATCCCGACGTCGTAGCGCAGCTCGTGGCGGAAAATATTGCCTCTTCTCTGGAGCGTCGCATTTCGTTTCGCCGCGCCATGAAGCAGGCCATTTTCCGCGCGACGAAAGCGGGAGCGAAGGGAATCAAGGCGCAGGTCGCCGGGCGTCTTGGCGGTGCGGAAATCGCGCGGACCGAGTGGTACAATGAGGGCCGTCTGCCGCTTTCCACCATTCGAGCGGATATTGATTACGGTTTTGCGGAGGCCGTCACCATGTACGGGGTTATCGGCTGCAAAATATGGATCTATCGTGACCGCGAGAATGAGCGCCCCGTTCAGCAGCGCTCGGGTAAAAGGCAGAGGGGGTAGATATTCATGCTTATGCCCGCCAGAGTAAAATATCGCAAGGCGCACCGCAGTCCGCTCAGGGGTTTTTCCAAGGGTGGGGTCAGCGTTGCCTTCGGTGATTGGGGCCTTCAGGCGCAGGAAAACGCTTGGATTACCGCGCGCCAGATAGAGGCCACCCGCGTGGCGATTTCGAGGAAGATGAAAAAAGGCGGAAAGATCTGGATTCGTATTTTCCCCGACAGGCCCTTTACGAGGAAGCCTCTTGAAACGCGTATGGGTAAGGGTAAGGGCGCTCCGGAATACTGGGTAGCCGCCGTAAAGCGGGGTCGCGTCATGTTCGAGGTGGCCGGAGTTTCCAAAGATATAGCCGAGCAGGCTTTTCGTACTGCTTCCCACAAGTTGCCGATCAGGGTGAAAATTGTGGCAAGAGAAGGTATGGGTGGTGAAGAGTGATGGATGGAGCGAAACTTCGCGAACTTGGACTGGATGAGCTTCAGGAAAAATATCGCCAGTACAAGGAAGAGCTTTTTAATCTTCGCTTTCAAAATGCCATAGGACAGCTTAAAAATACGAGCCGTATCAGAGATGTCCGTAAGACGATCGCCAGAGTGCTGACCATCACGGGTGAAAAGACCCGTGCCATGGAAAACTCGGCCGGCAGGAGGTAAGCCAGCCATGGAAGTGAAAACGACGGAAACAAACGGTAAGGCAGGGCTTTCTCACCGAAAAGTACGCGTGGGAACGGTAGTCAGCAACAAAATGGAAAAAACGGTTGTGGTGAAGGTAAGCCGTCACGCCGAGCACCCGCTTTACGGCAAGCGCATCATCAGGGCCAAAAAATATGTGGCGCATGATGAGGAGAACGTGTGTCGCATCGGGGATCAGATTCGCATACGCGAGACGCGCCCTCTGAGCAAAACCAAGAGATGGGAACTCGTGGAAATCGTGCAGCGAGCTCCTGTTTTTGATTCTGATACACCCGGGAAGGAGTAAATCATGATTCAGTTAACGACGGTTTTGAACGTCGCCGACAACTCCGGAGCCCGAAAGCTTTTTTGTATTCAGGTGATGGGAGGAAGCAGGCGCAAGTGGGGGACGATAGGGGATGTTATCGTGGCTTCCGTGCGTGAGGCCATTCCCAACAGCAACATCGCCAGGGGATCGGTTGTGAAGGCCGTTATCGTTCGCACCAAAAAAGAGATAAGGCGTCAGGATGGTTCTTATGTCCGTTTTGACGATAATGCGGCGGTCATTATCGACAACAACGGGGAACCCAGGGGGACTCGTATATTCGGCCCCGTCGGCAGAGAGCTTCGCGCGAAGAAGTACATGCGTATTCTCTCTCTTGCGCCGGAAGTGGTTTAGGAGGCGTAACTTCAGATGTCGATGAGAATAAGAAAAAACGATCGGGTACGTGTCATATCCGGTAAGGACAAGGGCAAGGAGGGTAAGATTCTGCGTCGCATTCCCGACAGAGATATGGTTGTCGTGGAGGGCGTCAATATGGTTTCGCGTCATATGAAGCCGAGCCAGAAGAACCCCCAGTCCGGAATTCACAAACAGGAGGCCCCCGTTTACGCCTCCAAGGTGATGCTGGTTTGCCCTCAGTGCGGAGCCGCCACGCGGGTGGGTTCGTCCTTTCTGGAGAGCGGGAAAAAAGTTCGAGTCTGCAGAAAATGCAGCGAGATCATTGACCGGACCTAGATGGAAGGAGACGGAAGATGACGCCGCGCATTTTAGAAAAATACAGGACGGAAATATGTTCTGCGCTCATGAAGGAGTTCGGCTATAAGAATGTCATGCAGCTTCCGCGCGTTCAAAAAGTGGTCGTGAACATCGGCGTGGGCGACGCGAAGCTCGATATTAAATTTATGGATGCGGCCATTGCTGAGTTGCGGGCCATTACGGGGCAACAGCCGATTCTGAAACGGGCTAAGAAGTCGGTCGCGGGCTTTAAGGTACGCGAGGGTATGCCCGTGGCCTGTACGGTCACTCTGAGAGGGTCGCGCATGTGGGAGTTTCTCGACAGGCTGATTTCTCTGGCATTGCCGAGCATCAAGGACTTTCAGGGAGTTTCGAGGCGTGGATTCGACGGTCGGGGGAACTACAACCTTGGGCTGCGGGAACAGCTTATCTTCCCGGAAATCACCTACGACAAGGTTATTCGCTCCCGGGGAATGAACGTCACGATCGTGACCACGGCGAAGAGCGATGAGGAAGCCCATGCGCTCCTCAGGGGCATGGGCATGCCCTTCAATCGTTAAGGACAGGGGGAACAGCGAAAAATGGCAAGGAAAGCAATGAGGCATAAGGCGACTCTGCCCCCGAAATTTCAGGTGCGGCAGCATAACCGTTGCCCGCTGTGCGGCAGGGTACATGCCTATATGCGTATGTTCGATATGTGCCGTTGCTGCTTCCGTAAGCTTGCCCGCGAGGGCAGAATACCCGGCGTAGTGAAGTCGAGCTGGTAGGCCAGGGGGGCAACAGGATATGTACATTAACGATCCAATCGCGGACATGCTCACGAGAGTGCGCAACGCGAACATGATATACAGCGAGAGCGTGGACATTCCCATAAGCAGAATAAAGCTGGCGATCGCCAGAATTCTGAAAGAAGAGGGCTACATCAGAAACTTCAAGACCATTACGGATCCCAGGAAGCCTTACGCCCTGATTCGGATATTTCTGTCCTATGGACCCGAACGGGAGCGCGTCATTCAGGGGCTTCGCAGGATCAGCAAGCCTGGAAGAAGAATTTACGTCGGCAGGGACAAGTTGCCTTTGGTTATGGGCGGCTTGGGGCTTGCCGTGGTTTCCACCTCTCAGGGCCTGAAGTCCGGAGCGGAAGCTTCAAAATTGGGCCTTGGCGGAGAAGTTCTCTGCTATGTCTGGTAGAAGGAGGGGATAGCGAATGTCTCGTATAGGACGAAAAGCAATTCCCCTCCCCAAGGGAACGACCGTAACCCTGAAGGGTGAGAGAATCGTGGTGAAAGGGGCCAAAGGTGAGCTCGAAACACCTCTCATGCCTGGGATCGCCGTCGCCATCGAGGACAGCAGGGTGCTGGTCAGCAGGGACAACGACGAGAAACAGACCTGTGCATGGCACGGCATGACTCGCGCTCTTGTCGCCAACATGGTAACGGGCGTCACCGAGGGTTTTCAGAAAACTCTCGAGATCGTCGGTGTGGGCTGGCGCGCGCAGATGCAGGGTAAAAAACTCGTTCTGAGCCTGGGATATTCTCATCCCGTGGAGTACGATCCTCCTGAGGGCATCGAGATCGTGGTGGAAAATCCCATCAAGTTCATCGTAAAGGGAATCGACAAGCAGATCGTGGGGGAAACCTGCGCCATCATTCGCAGTTTCCGCCCGCCGGAGCCCTATCATGGAAAGGGAATCCGCTATCAGAACGAGCAGATCATCCGCAAGGCCGGCAAGACCGGCGCGAAGTAGCGGGCGCGGAGTGGAGAGATTATCATGAAGAAGAAAAGCAGAAATGACATGCGTGTAGTGCGTCACGAACGTCTGCGCCGCACGCTTTCCGGGACCGCGGCTTCTCCGAGAATGGCCGTCTACCACAGCCTGCAGCATATTTACGTGCAGATTATCGATGACGATAAGGGGCATACGCTCGTGTCGGCATCGACGGTGGAGAAGGCCGTTCGGGACGTCGTAAAGGGAACGTGCAACATGGAATCGGCCAAAGTCATCGGAAAGCTGGCGGCGGAGCGCGCGAAGGCGAAGGGTATCGAATCGGTGGTTTTCGACCGCGGCGGGCATATGTATCACGGAAAAATCAAAGCTTTGGCGGATGCGGCTCGCGAAGCCGGTCTCAGGTTCTAAATTCGGGAGAGCAGGCTGATCATGATCAAAAAGAGAATTGATGCCAAAAGTCTGGAGCTGAAGGAGCGCGTCGTCGCGATCAACCGCGTGAGCAAGGTCGTCAAGGGCGGAAAACGCTTCAAATTTGCGGTTCTTGTCGTGGTTGGCGACGGGGATCGTTATGTCGGAGTGGCCATCGGCAAGGCGAAGGAAATTTCCGAGGCCGTGCGCAAGGGTATCGATAAGGCCGGTAAGGATCTTGTCGAGCTGAAACGCATGGGCGATACCCTGCCGCATCCCGTTCAGGGGCAGTTTGGGGCGGCCAGCGTTCTTTTGAAGCCGGCTCCTGCCGGTACGGGAGTTATCGCGGGAGGCGTCGTGCGCGCCATCATGGAGCTTGGCGGAGTGAAAAATGTTGTCACGAAAGTTGTCGGCCGCACCTCCAACTCGATCAACGTGGCGTGGGCGACGCTGGAGGCTCTGAGGGAAAGCCGCACGGTGGATGAAATTTTCAGGCTTAGGGGCAGGAAAGCTCCCGAGCCCGCCGTTGCCGCAGCGGAGTAGGAGGTTATCCCAATGGCTAAAGTCAGAATCAAGTGGGTTAAAAGCGCCATAGGATTTTCCGTCCGTCAGAAAAACACGATTAAGGCGCTTGGGTTTAAAAAATTGCAGTCCGTCGTGGAGCATGAGGATACTCCCCAGATTCGCGGCATGATCGAAAAGGTTCGGCATCTGGTCGAATGGACGTGCGACGGTCAGGGGGGTGGAAGCAGATGAACCTTCACGACCTCAGACCCGCGCCAGGGTCCAGGCGCGAAACGAAGCGGCTGGGGCAGGGAATCGGCAGCGGAACGGGCAAGACGTCGGGCAAGGGCAACAAGGGACACAAATCCCGTACGGGCGGTGGTGTTCGTCCCGGTTTCGAGGGAGGCCAGATGCCCCTCGTTCGACGGGTTCCCAAGCGCGGTTTCAACAACGCCCGTTTTGCGAAGGAATATCAGATCGTCAATCTGGGATCTCTGACTCAAAAATTCGAGGAGGGGCGGGAGATAACGGTTCAGGATCTCCATAACGCGGGTCTTGTGCGTTCTCCTTCGCTGCCCGTTAAAATCCTCGCGAAGGGTGAAGTGAAAAGCGCGTTCACCCTGAAGGTAAACGCGATCAGTCAGGGTGCCAGACAGAAAATAGAGGCGGCGGGCGGGAAGGTCGAGGTGATCTGACGTGCTCGGATCCTTCGGTGACGCTTTCAGGCTTCCCGATCTGAAAAGAAGGATACTCTTCACTCTGGGGGCCCTTTTCATCTTTCGCCTCGGTACTCATATCCCCACCCCCGGCATCGACACTCAGGCGATGACCGAGCTTTTCAAGACCAGCGGGGGAGGGGTTCTGGATTTCCTGAACATTTTTTCGGGCGGCGCGCTGAGCCGGTTCAGCATCTTTTCGCTTGGCGTAGCCCCCTACATCAATTCGAGCATCGTCATGCAGCTTTTAGTCGTCATTTTCCCGTATCTGGAGAAAATGCAGAAGGATAACGAGGAAGGGCGCAAGAAGATCATTCAGTGGACGCGCTACGGCGCAATCCTCTTCGCAGTCGTGCAGGCCGTCGGAATGACGACGTGGCTGGGGAACCTCGGGATTTTTTCCGGGGCCTTTTTCGACGCGGTGATCGTAGTGGTGACGATTACGGCGGGCTCCATCGCCGTAATGTGGCTGGGCGAGGAACTGTCCGATCACGGTATCGGCAACGGCATATCCATGCTGATTTTTGCGGGGATCGTGGCACGTATTCCGCAGGCCACCATGGACACCTGGGACAGGCTGCGCACGGGGGACATGAGTTTACTGGTGATCCTGCCCGTGCTTGTTCTGATGGTCGCTGTCGTGGCTGCCTGTATCGTGCTTCAGGAAGGTCAGCGCCGCCTGCCGGTTCAGTACGCCAAAAGAGTGGTGGGGAATAAGGTCTACGGCGGACAGAGCACGTTCATTCCGCTTCGGGTGAATCAGTCCGGGGTCATTCCCATCATTTTCGCCTCGTCGATTTTGATTTTTCCCTCGACGGTCGCGGGATTTTTGGGATTTACCCGGATTCGCGAGCTTTTTACCCCGGGAAGCTGGTTTTACACGCTCTGTTACATTCTTCTGATTATCTTTTTTTCATATTTCTACACGGCGGTCGTTTTCAATCCCGGCGAGATCGCCAGCAACATGAAAAAGTACGGGGGCTTCATCCTGGGAATACGACCGGGGCAGCCCACGGCGGACTACATCACGAAGGTGATGGAGCGCATCACTCTGGGAGGAGCGATTTTCCTCGCCATCGTGGCGCTTATCCCAAATTTCATGTCCTCCGTGATGGGGGTCAGTGGATTCTATTTTGGAGGGACCGCCGTTCTGATCGTCGTCGGCGTCGCGCTGGATACGGTGCATCAGATTGAGGCTCAGCTTTTGATGCGGCACTACGACGGAATCCTGAAAAAATCCGGAGGGAAGGCCGGAAGCCTGCTTCGTATGTGAGGGAGGACGATCTCGTGCGACTGGTTCTTTTGGGAGCGCCAGGTTCGGGTAAGGGAACTCAGGCGGAGTTGCTGACGGAAAAGTATGGTTGTGCCCACATTTCGACGGGCGACCTTTTCAGACACAACCTGAAGAATAAAACGGAGCTCGGTCTGCAGGCCGAGGCCTTCATGAACAAAGGGGAGCTCGTTCCGGACGATCTTGTCGTGAGGATGGTTTCGAGCAGACTTCGGGAGCGCAACGTCGCGCGGGGTTTCCTTATGGACGGTTTCCCGCGCACGTTGCCGCAGGCGGAGGCTTTCGACGAAATTTTGAAGGAACTCGGGCAGCCTTTGGATGGAGTTCTGCTTTTGGATATCGACGAGGACTTTCTCGTGCGGCGTCTGACGAACCGGAGAACGTGTCGTTCCTGCGGTAAAATCTGGAACCTTCTGACCCTCCCGATTTCGGTCAGGGGCTGTTCCGCGTGCGGCGGTGAGCTGTACCAGAGGGGCGACGACGCGGAGCCCGTGATTCGCAATCGCCTGAAGGTCTATCGCGACCAGACCGCGCCTCTTGTTGCCTGGTACAAAAATCGGGGGATACTTCACGAGCACGACGCCTCCGGGACTCCGGAAGAAACCTTCAGGGACATCCGGATAACGCTGGAGAAGCATGATATATCTTAAGACGGAACAGGAACTCGTGTTGATGCGCAGGGCGGGAAAGGTCGTCGCCGATATCCTCGACGCGCTCAGAGAAACGGTCAGGGCGGGAGTTTCCACTGCCGAACTCGATCGGGTGGCGGAAAGGCATATCAGCCTCGCGGGAGGGACGGCGGCCTTCAGGGGATATCGACCTTTTCACGCGGCCGTTCCCTTCCCGGGAGTGATATGCGCCTCTATAAACGAGGAGATCGTCCACGGTATTCCCAGCGATACGCGGATTTTGCGGGAAGGGGATATCGTGAGCGTCGACGTGGGGGTTTGTCTTGAGGGATATTATGGAGACGCCGCCTGCACCTATCCCGTGGGAGTTGTCGACGCGAGCCGGCAGAAGCTGCTTCAGGTCACGGAAACAGCGCTGGAGCGCGCTCTGTCGATAATAAAGGCGGGAAA
>JAITPZ010000036.1 GCA_031289165.1 Synergistaceae bacterium | reverse complement strand
ATTCCCGTCCTTATCGGCGTGGCCTTCTGCGTTTTCACCCTTCTTTATCTGACGCCGGGCGATCCGGCCCGGATGGTTCTGGGGGAGATGGCCACGGAGAACGCGATCCGGGAGTTCAGGGCAAGGGAGGGCATGGACAAACCTTTCCTGGTGCAGTTCGGCAACTACGTTTGGAAGGCCGTCACTCAGGGGGATATCGGGCGTTCCTACGTGACGAAGCGCCCCGTCATGGTCGAGATCATGGCGACGTTCCCCTCGACGCTGAAACTGGCGGCGTTCGCCATCGTGGTGGCCATCATTATCGGACTGCCCTGCGGCATCCTGTCGGCGATCAAACAGTACTCGATCTTCGACACCCTGGCGATGATCTTCGCCATGATCGGCCTCTCCATGCCGGTGTTCTGGCTGGGGCTGCTGCTGATTCTGCTGTTTTCGGTTCACCTGCGCTGGCTGCCCGCGTCGGGGTTCGACACCTTCAGGGCGATGGTCCTGCCCTCGATAGCCCTGTCCGCGCAGTCCATTTCGATGATCACCCGCATGACGCGCTCCTCGATGCTGGAGGTCGTGCGCGCCGACTATATTCGAACCGCCCGGGCCAAGGGGCAGAAGGAATCCGTCGTCATATGGGTTCACGCGCTGCATAACGCGCTCATACCGGTCGTGACGCTCTGCGGACTGCAATTCGGCCATCTTCTGGCCGGCGCGATCCTGACGGAGTCGATCTTCGCCATACCCGGGGTCGGACGCCTGATGGTCGAGTCCATCAAGGCGCGGGACTACCCCGTCGTTCAGGGCGGCGTGCTCTTCGTCGCCGTCGCGTTCAGCCTGGTCAACCTCCTCGTCGATCTTCTCTATGCCTACATCGATCCGCGCATCAAGGCGCAGTATAAATAGGAGGCGCGAGAATATGAACAACGCGATTGCCGCTGCCGACAGAGGTTATACCGGTCGGAAAAGACGCGGAACGCTCGCTCAGGTTCTGTTTCGCCTGAGAAAAAGCCCGCTCGCCATGTTTGGTTTGATATTCATTGTCTGCCTGACTTTCGTCGCCATTTTTGCCGACGTCCTGGCCCCCTACCCCTACCAGAAGCAGAATCTGGTGCACAGCTTCGAGACCCCGACGAAGCAGTTTCTGCTGGGCACGGACGAATTTGGACGCGACATCCTGAGCCGTCTGATCTACGGCGCGCGAATCTCCCTGCAGGTCGGGATCATCGCCGTCGGCATCGCCCTGATCGTGGGGGGGATGCTGGGCGCCGTTGCCGGCTACTACGGGGGCTGGACGGATAACGCCATCATGAGGGTGATGGACGTTCTGCTCTCGATTCCCCAGACCCTGCTCGCCATCGCTATAGCAGCGGCGCTGGGGCCTGGGCTCTTCAACCTGATGATCGCCGTCGGCATTTCGGCGGTCCCCAACTACGCCCGTATCGTTCGCGGCTCGGTGCTCTCCATCCGCGAGATGGAGTTCGTCGAGGCGGCCCGCGCGGTGGGCAGTTCCGACCTGCGCATCATCCTGAAGCACATCATCCCGAACAGCATGGCCCCCATCATTGTGCAATCCACGCTGGGCGTGGCGTCGGCCATCCTGAACGCGGCGGGGCTCTCCTTCATCGGCCTCGGCATCCAGCCCCCGTATCCGGAGTGGGGCGCGATGCTCTCGGGCGGACGCCAGTACATCCGCGACTACGCGCACCTGACGCTCTATCCCGGGCTGGCTATCATGCTCACCATTCTGGCGCTGAATTTTCTGGGCGACGGGCTCCGCGACGCGCTGGACCCGAAGCTGAAACGATAGGGAGATGGCTGTGATGACGGAAATACAGGGTAAATTCAATCCAGAGAGCGCTCTCCTTCTGGACGTTCGGGATCTGACGATACAGTACGTCACGGACAACGGGACGGTGCATGCCGTCGAAAACCTGAACCTGCAGCTTGGCCGCGGCGAGACGCTGGGCGTTGTCGGCGAGACCGGCGCGGGCAAGACGACGACGGCGCTCGGCATCATGCGCCTGATCCCCTCTCCTCCCGGCGTCGTTCGCGCGGGAGAGATTCTGTTCGAGGGAGAGGACCTGCTGAAAAAAAGCGAGCCGGAGATGCGCGCCATCCGCGGCGGGAAAATAGCGATGATCTTTCAGGACCCCATGACCAGCCTCAACCCGGTCATGACGGTCGACAGGCAGATCGCGGAGATGATCAGCCTCCATCGCAGCGTCAGCGATTCGGAGGCCCTGACGCTGGCCGGCGATATGCTGGAGCTGGTGGGCATAAAGCGCGAGCGTATGCATGACTACCCGCACCAGTTCAGCGGCGGCATGAAACAGAGGGTGGTCATCGCCATCGCCCTGGCCTGCGATCCCGGGCTCCTGATCGCGGACGAACCGACGACGGCGCTGGACGTCACGATCCAGGCCCAGGTGCTGGAGCTGATGAAGAAGCTGAAGCAGCAGTTCAACGCCTCGATGATTCTGATCACGCACGACCTGGGCATCGTGGCGGACATCTGCGACCACGTGGCGATCATGTACGCGGGACGCGTCGTGGAGTACGCCGAGAAGCGCGCCCTCTACAGCCGCCCTCTGCACCCCTACACGATCGGCCTGTTCAACTCCGTGCCGGACCTGGACGAGGACAGGGAAGAACTCGCGGTGATCCCCGGCCTGATGCCGGACCCGATGGACCTTCCGACGGGCTGCACGTTCCACCCCCGCTGCACGTTTGCTGCGGAGGAATGCTCGAAGAAGAAGCCGGACGTGCTGGAGGTCGAGCCGGGGCACTTCGTGGCGTGCCCGATTCGAGCCGGGCTGGGACTGGGAAAACCGGCGACCGGAGGTGAGCGAAAATGAACGATACTCCCTACATCAGGGTGGAGAACCTCAAGAAGTACTTTCCCACGAAGCGGGGAATGCTGCACGCGGTGGACGACGTCAGCTTCTCGATTCAGAAGGGCGAGACGCTGGGCCTTGTGGGCGAGTCGGGCTGCGGCAAGTCGACCCTGGGGCGCTGCCTGATCCGCCTGCTGGAGAGTACGGCGGGCGGCGTGTTCCTGCGCGACGAAAAGACGGGCGCGGACATCGATGTGACGAAGGTGAGCGCGCACGTGATGAAGGACTTACGCAAAAAAGTGCAGATCGTGTTCCAGGACCCCTACTCCTGCCTGAACCCGAGGCTTTCCGTCTGGGAGCTGATCGCGGAACCCCTGATCGTGAACGGCGTCTACTCCGGCAGGAACGCCATGAGGGCCCGAATTCGCGAGCTGATGAGCACGGTGGGCCTGGCCGAGCGCCTGGAGAACAGCTATCCCCACGAGCTGGACGGCGGGCGGCGCCAGCGCATCGGCATCGCGCGCTCCCTGGCCCTGAATCCGGAGTTCATCGTGCTGGACGAGCCGGTCTCGGCCCTCGACGTCTGCATCCAGGCGCAGATCCTGAACCTGCTGAACGAGCTGCAGAGGGAATTTCACTACACTTACGTGTTCATATCCCACAACCTGAGCGTGGTGAAGCACGTTTCGGACCGCATCGCGGTGATGTACCTGGGCCGGATCGTGGAGCTCTCGGACTACAAAGAGCTGTTCGTAAAGCCCCTGCATCCGTACACGCAGGCCCTGCTGTCAGCGATTCCCGTCGCGAAGCTGGACGTGAAGAAGGATCGCATCATTCTGGAGGGCGACGTCCCCAGCCCCATCGAGCCCCCGGAGTGCTGCCGTTTCGCGGGACGCTGCCGCTATCGTCAGGAGACGTGCCTGAAAACGACGCCCGACCTGAAGGAAATTTCCGACGGCCACTTCGTCGCCTGCCACTTCACGAACGACCTGAAGCCGACGGTATAAAAAGCTTAAAGGGAAAATTGGAGGATCTTTTATGTATTCGACGCTGGAACGCTTTTTGAAGTATGTGACTTACGACACGCAGTCCGTGGACGGGGCCTCGACCGTCCCGAGTACGCCGGGGCAGCTCGTTCTGGCGAAATTTCTGGGAGAGGAGCTGAAGGGACTGGGGATCAGGGACGTCGAGGTGACGGAACACGCCTACGTCACGGCGGCGCTGCCCTCGAACGTCAGGGATCCCGCGAAGAAAAAGAGGGTTCCGGCCATCGGGTTTGTCGCCCACATGGACACGGCGACCGAAGTGACGGGAAAGAACGTGAAGCCCCGCGTTGTGAAGAACTACGGCGGCGGCGACATCATCCTCAACGAAAAGGAGAACATCGTCCTGTCGCCCGGGGATTTTCCGTACCTGGAGGACTATAAGGGACAGGACATCGTCGTGACGGACGGGACGACGCTGCTCGGGGCGGACAACAAGGCGGGGATCGCCGAGATCATCGGCGGGGTGGACTGGCTGATCCATCACCCGGAGATCGAACACGGCGACGTGAAGATCGCCTTCACCCCCGACGAGGAGGTCAGTCATCTGGCGAAGCTCCTCGACATCGGGAAGTTCGGAGCGGACTTCGCCTACACGCTGGACGGCGGCGCGGTCGGCGAGGCGTGCTGGGAGAACTTCAACGCCGCGGGCGCGACCGTGACCATAAAGGGACGCGCGGTGCATCCCGGCAAGGCCAAGGGCCTGATGCTCTCCGCCATCGCCATGGGGCAGGAGCTGAACGCCCTCTTCCCGCCCGCGGAGGTTCCGGCCTGCACGGAGGGTTACGAGGGCTACTACCACTGCACGAGCTTTCAGGGAAGCACGGAGGAGGCGATTCTGAAGTACATCATCCGCGACCACGACACGCCTCGCTTCGAGGCGCGAAAACGGTTCGTGGAAAAGGCCGTGCGATGGATGAAGGACAGGTACGGCGAGGATCGCTTCACGCTGGAGATACGGGAGCAGTACCGCAACATGGCCGATAAAGTGAGGGGCAACGAGCATATCGTCGAAACGGCGCTGACGGCGATGCGCGACCTGGGGATCACCCCGAACGTCATTCCGATGCGCGGCGGCACCGACGGAGCGGCGCTTTCCTGGCGCGGACTCATCACCCCGAACCTTTTCACCGGAGGCCACAACTATCACGGCCGCTTCGAGTTCATTCCCGTCCCCGCCATGGAAAAGGCCACGGAGATGATGCTGAAGATTCTGGAGCTGTACGTGAAAAAGGCGGAATCGCCCTCCGACTGACGTCGAATCGCGTTCGGTCAGGCACGAAATAAAAGTCCCGAAGTTGGAGCGTCCCCGTTTGAATGAGGCCCTTCCGGCTTCGGGGCTTTTTCTTTACATTACGTTTTGCCTCACGCGGTCCAGACAGCGTTGCAGTATCCCACGCCGAACGGCCCTTCATGGGAGAGGACGTCGATCGATCCCTTCAGGACGCGACAGTGACCGAGCATCGCCAGAACGGAACGGAGGCCGCACTCGCCGGCGTCTTCCAGCTCCTGCGGGGTCAGATCGAGCAACGGACGCGGGTCGGTCGACGAGAGCGCGGCCACGATCGCGGCGTCAAATTTTTCCCCGACCGGACTGTATCCGGCGGGCGCGTCCCGCGTCAGGCGATGAGACAGGTCGCCGCTCGCCAGAAGCGCCCAGGACGATTTTCCGTCGAACGACGCCAGCGCCTCCCCCAGCTTCAGAGCCGACCTCGGATCGAGTCCGATCGGCGAGGCCAGAACGACGGAGGGCAGAGTCCCCCACGCGCGCTCCAGGAAGTACAGCGGGACCAGAGAGCCCTGATCGCGCGTCAGGTCGGGATTTCCCGTCCCGGTGCGGAGGGGGATGCCCTTCGCGGTCAGATGCGCGGCCAGTTCGCTCAGCTTTTCCGCAGGCGTGGAGAGCGTGAACGCGACCGACGGCGCCCCGAACGGCGCGAGAGAGCCCCTCGGGCGCGACGCGGCGTTGAGGAAAAGAGAGCCGGGCGCCCAGGGCTGATGAGGAGACAGCAACAGCAAAACTTCCGGCTTCCGCCTCGCCAGGCGTTTCATCAGACGATCCAGCCCCTCCAGAGTAATCGCCGCCTCCCCCTCGCGCCCCCGTCCTACCTCCGGCACGAGAATGGGAGGGTGCGGCGTCAATGCCGACCAGATCCACGACATGTGTTCCACTCCCCCAAATCTGCGATGTTTTAACGCTTTCAATTATAATTGTTATCGGTCTGTTTGCGCCTTTATTTTTCCTGTATTTTCTATCTTCTTTTAGCTTTCCATGGAGACAAAGGTATAATTTCAAATAATTATCGTGGTTTCCTGACTATTCTCTTAAATCAAAATGAGAGATGAAGCGTTTGTCGCCACGGATGGCGCGGACTGCGGGGACTCCGACCCGGCCGGCGGGAAAATCCGGCCTCGTTTCCGGCCCCGCGGGACGTGGTATGATAGCATATATGAATATGAACATTATGAACAATGGAGTATTATGTAATAATCAGTCAGCGAGTTTTTTTGCAGATTTTATCGTTGTTTGTCGCGAAATCGCGCGGCGGGCGGGGGGTTGTTGAGAGTGGCGGAGGAAAGAAAGTATAAATTTTCCTGGGATTTGCTGGGAGACCTGGAAATAGGGCGCCCCAACCTTGGGAACGTCACGCGGGTCGAGGTGTATCGCCTGATGCAGTTTACCCTGCGGGACGTGATCGAGTCGACGTACGGATCCGAGATCGCGGACCGGATTTTTTATGAAGCCGGGAAAATGGCGGGAACGGCCGTTTATGATCACCTTCTGAAGGGGACGGAAGAGTTCGGAGAGTTCGTGAAGAAACTGCAGCTCGTGCTGAGGGACCTGAAGATCGGGGTGCTGCGCATAGAGTCCGTTTCGAGCGGAGCGGAGAAGGTGGTTCTTACCGTGGAGGAGGATTTGGACTGTTCCGGCCTTCCTGAGATGGACTACGAGATCTGCGTTTACGACGAGGGCTTTATCTCCGGAATCCTCGAAAACTTCACGGGCAAACCCTACAGCGTCAAGGAAATCGACTGCTGGTGCACGGGAGACAGAACCTGTCGCTTCAGCGCGGAAAAACTTTTCCAGGAAACGCCCGAAGAAGGCGTGGAAAGAATTTCATAAATTGCCATATCACACCCTGAGGAGATGGAGCGACGAGGCCCCATGCGACCGGCGGGGCCGGGTCAATTTCCCTCGTGGGTGAAAATGGCGGAAGCGAAAGGCGCACGTGATGAGCCCGAAAAAGAAAGCCCCGAACAGATGATGAGCAGGGCCGAAAAGGATTTCCCTGCGGCGGATGAGGATTTCGGAATTTCCGCTGCGGAATACAAGGAAATACTGCACCATATCTACGCCCTTTCGCGGGATTCTTCCTTTCCCGAAAAGACGCCGGATGCCCTGGAGCGCAGCCAGGAGGCCATGGAGATACAGCGTATTTTGTTTGATGTGCGCAATGGCCTGCTTCGAGCGAGCCGGGGCGATTTTTCCTACGCGGTTAGCGTAAAGGGCTTTATTGGCGGTGCCCTGAAATCCCTGCAGGCCCACCTCAACCACATGGCGTGGCTGACGCGCTGCGTCGCCGAGGGGGACCTGGATCAGCGCATGGACTTCATGGGGGAGTTCGCCGATTCCTTCAATTCCATGGCCGAGCAGCTAGCCACGACCCTCGGGGAGCTGAAAAAGCGCCAGGAGAGCCTTGAACGCCTGACCGAGAAACTGCGCCACGAGATCGGAATCCGCAGAGAGGCGGAGCGCAGGCTCGGCAGCGAGGAAGAGCGGTGGCACCTGGCGGTGCAGTGCAGCCGGGACGGGATATGGGACGTCAACCTCGAGACCGGTGAACCGGCCTACTATTCCCCGCGCCTCGAAGAGCTGACGGGCCTGCGGGCGGAGGACGCGCCGAGCATCGCCGACTGGGAACACCTCTGTCACCCGGAGGACGCGGACGCCCGGGCGCTGTTTCACAATCTGCTGTCGGGTGAGGGCACTCCTCTTTCGTTTTCCATCGATCACAGGCTGCGGGGGGGAGACGGAGTCTATCGCTGGTTCATGACGCGGGGCATGATGGTCGTGAACGCCGCCACGCACAGGCCCTCGCGCCTGATCGGCGTCACGGCCGATATTCAGGAGAGGAAGGAGCGCGAGGAGTTCTACAGCTATCGCGCCACTCACGACGTGCTGACGGAGCTCCCCAACCGGTCGTTTTTCGGCGCGCACCTGAAGAACGCCATCGAATGCGTGAAGCACGAAGGAGCGAACCTTGCCGTAATTATGGCGGATATCGATAACTTCAAACAGGTCAACGACACGATGGGCCACCACGCGGGCGATCTTCTGCTCATCGAAATCGCCAGCCGCCTGCAAAAGAGCATGAGAGAGAGCGACCTCGTCGCCCGCTTCGGAGGGGACGAGTTCGCGATGCTTCTCTTTTTCCCCCTTATCGAAGGGCAGGGCATCCAGGGGGTCATCGACCGCATGATGAATTCGCTCCATAAACCGATCTGGCTGGGATACAGGCAGTTTGCCATCACGATGTCCATGGGAATCAGCATCTGTCCCAAAAACGGAGAGGACCCCGAAGAACTCCTGAAGCGCGCGGACGACGCCCTTTACTGTTCCAAAGCCAAAGGACGCGACGCCTGCGCCTATTGGAGCTCGGACGGAGACCACAGGGTTGAAAAATTCAAGCATCGTTACGCCGGTGACGGCGCCGATCGGAGACGCCGGCCGGGATCGAGCATGGAGTGAAGTGATTGAGAGTACAGTGATGTAACTTAAGTAATGAACGCGGCCAATCTTTGGGGCTCCGCCCCAAACCTCGCGAGGGGTCGCAGACCCCTCGACCCCTTAAATTGTGGACATTATTAAGTTTACTGTAAGAGGCTGAAA
>JAITPZ010000015.1 GCA_031289165.1 Synergistaceae bacterium | reverse complement strand
CTTGCGCGCCTCGGCGATCGCGTTTTCCTCACGCCTCGGGTCGATGAGAAAGAGAGCGTCCGGAACGTCATTCATTTTCGCGATGCCGCCCAGGTACTTTTCCAACTTGGACTGCTCCTTGCGAAGCGTGGCCACTTCCTTCTTGGAAAACGTCTCCCATGTATTGTTTTCATCGTACTTGCGAAGTTCCAGCATACGCGTCACGCGCTTGCGAATGGTGGGGAAATTGGTCATGAGACCGCCGAGCCAGCGCTGATTGATGTAGTGCTGCCCGCACCGCAGGGCCTCGTCGTGAATGGTGTCCTGCGCCTGGCGCTTGGTTCCCACGAAAAGCACCGTGCCCCCCGACGCCGCGACCTCACGAATGAAATCGTACGCCTTCTCGAGACCTCTCACGGTCTTCTGCAGATCAATGATGTAGACCCCGTTGCGTTCCGTAAAAATGTAGGGCTTCATCTTGGGATTCCATCGCCGCGTCTGATGACCGAAATGAACTCCGCACTCCAATAACTGCTTCATACTTACAACCGCCACTTTTTCAACCTCCCGATAGTTTTACCTCCACGGACGCTCCGCGAAGATTCCGCGCTCAACGCACAGAACACCCCTTCGCGGATCCTCGATCCGTGTGTGTATTTAACACGGCACCAAGTATAGCACAAACGGATCAAGCCCCCTTCCGCTGTTTTTAACGACTCGAATTTCGGAGGAGGCTCGTCGATTTTACGGCTGTTTTTGTCCGTCGTCGAATACAACGCCGCCCTCGGCAGTGTCCCCGAACAGGTGCTCTCCAAGCGCCGCAATCGCGTTCCTGTCTTTTTTCGGGATTTTTGTGAAGGGGGAGATAACGAGTTTCGCTCCATCTTTCTTCCATTTTGCGCAAACGCGACCGCGCAACAGTACCGTCGGATTGACGATTCCGGATACGGTGATCGTCTGGCGCCTGGATTTCTCATCCAGGATGGGCGAACGATCCCTGTAGCCCATGATCATCTGGTCGAATCCCGCCAGAAAGAGACAATGCGGGATTTCACAGGAAGCCGGCAACCTGCTCAGGTAGAAATATTCCGTATTCCCGAGCATGGCGGACCGGAGCGCGATGCCGTGTTTTTCGACGACGCCGGCGATCTCACGCTTTTTGTATCCCGTAAACGCCGCGCAATCCTCAAGCGTCGCCGGGCCGAACCTCCGGAAATAACGGCGAAGCAGGATGGCCCTGGCCTGGTCCCTGTCCATATATTCGACCCCGACGCAGGGAACGAAATTCTTCGCCGTTCCGGGGTGATAAGCGATCATGCCGCGCCGGCTCATTTCATAGAAAAGGCCGCCCCATCCGTGGAAGATATTGGCCAGTTCCTCCCCTCCGATACCGACCTCCCTGCACTTCGCCCTGAGCGCCTCCCGGCCGGATACACCGGAGTTGATCTGCTCGAGAAGAAACCCCGCAAGGGCTTCCATGCGGCGGCCCTCGATGTTCCAGTCCGCTTCCCATTTTGAGGGGATTCCCCTGGCCGAAAGGAAAAGGCCCAGCTCGTCCAGCCTGACAGTATGGAGCGTGTGCCTGAAAGACCAGGTTTTCACGAGGCCCCGATTCCAGTCCGCCTCGTCGAAATCGCCGCCCCGGATGCGCAGCGCGTACTTCGGATTGTTGGCAAACTGAGCCTGCAGGCCGCACAACTCCGAAACAACGGTCGCGCAGGGCGCACGGTCGAGCAAAAACTGATTTTTAAGTCTCGCGCAGAGAAGCCGCTCTTCATCGATAATCATGGACGAGTCTCTTTTCCTTCAGAGATGTCGGTTCGTTCAGGCCCTCAGCCTGAGCGTGTCGTTCAAGTATATACCACGATCTTCACGGGGAGCCTGCCCATCCTGCGATTTCTCCGCCGCTTTTCGGACCGGAATGGTCCCCGTATTATAATGAAGGAAGAGCGTTGAATTCGAGGAAGGGGAAGATGACGGTGAGGAGAAAAACGGCGGGGATTTTACGGGTGCTGGCGGCAATGGGAATACTGGCGTGTTCTTTCTCCGGGGCGGGCGCGTTTTACATTCCCGTGGAGCCCGGGTTGAGGGGGATGGGAAGCGCCAACGTCCTGGCGATCGAGGCGGACCTGCGCGCTCTGGAAGAGGCCGCGCTGCTCTTCCGGTCGGAGGATTCCGCAGGGGCAGAGGCGATGGCGCACAACGTCAACAATATAGCCCTTCTCGCCGGATATATGGACGTCCCCGGTCGTTTCGAGGACGCGTCGCGCTATGGATTCATCGCCGACGCCCGGGGTTGGTGGCTGGGCGCTGTCGTCACGGACTCGGACGTCATGCGCGTGTCCGCGGCCGAAGCGGCGAAGAACCGCAACTGGCTCGGCTCCCCCGACACGGCGACGCCTCCCGAAGGCACCGTTTTCGAGATAAAGGACAGCGTCGTCTGGAAGCTGATGCGGTAGCACTGCGCGTCGAGGCAGGGGACGTTCCTTATCTCGACTCCCGGATCAGCGCGAGCATTTCCTCGGCGCTGAGTCGCGCCGGAGCCCCGGATTCGTCGAGGAGGCTCTCGGCCAGATCGCGCTTCCACGAGTGGAGGTCGACGATCTTCTCTTCTATCGTGTCCTTCGTGACGATGCGGTACACCGTCACGGGGCGGTCCTGTCCGATGCGGTGCGCCCGGTCGGACGCCTGTTCCTCCACGGCGGGATTCCACCAGGGGTCCATGTGGATGACGTAGTCCGCCGCGGTCAGGTTCAGCCCCGTTCCACCCGCCCGGAGGCTGATCAGGAAGCAGTACCCCTCTCCCGCCTGAAAGGCGCGAACGCGATTCCTCCGCTCCTGCGGCGGGGTGGAACCGTCCAGATACTGATACGCAATCCCCTCGCCCTCCAGATATTTTCGGATGATCGTCAGGTGATCCACGAACTGGCTGAACACGAGCGCCCTGTGGTTGTTCTCGCGCAGGTCCGTCAGGATTTCGGCGAACGCCTCCAGCTTCGCGGAGGGGAACTCCCTCTCCGGCACGATCAGCGAGGCGTTGCAGCAGGCGCGACGCAGACGCATCAGCTCGGCGAAGATCCTGAAGCGCTGGTCCGCGGCGTCCGGCGCGTTCAGCTCCTCGACGGCGGTCCGACGCAGCGCCTCGTAAACGGCCCTTTCCTCCTCCTTCATGTCCACGCGCAACGTGACCTCCGTCCTGGGCGGAAGCTCCTCCAGAACCTGCTCCTTGTTGCGGCGCAGAATAAAGGGCTGAATCACCTTTTTCAGGCGCTGCCGGGCCTCCAGGTCTCCATCGCGCTCGATGGGCGTGGCGAAACGGCGGTTGAAGCTGTCGAGCGACCCCAGAAAATGCGGGTTCAGAAATCGAAAGAGGTTCCACAGCTCTCCCAGATGGTTTTCAATCGGGGTGCCCGTCGTTATCACGCGAAAATCGCCCTGCAGCTTCATCGCCGCGGCCGAGCGCTTCGTTCCCATGTTCTTGATCGCCTGCGCCTCGTCCAGAATGATCGTGTGCCAGCGCACGGCCGAGAGCCGGTCGATTTCGTTCTGCAGCAGGCCATAGGTCGTCACGACGACGTCCAGCGGCCCGAGGTCGCTCAGGGTCTGTTCCCGGTCTCCGTTGCGCAGCTCCTTCATGACGAGCGTCGGTGCGAAGCGCAGGGCCTCGTCGACCCAGTTGGAGCAGACCGACGTCGGCGCGACGACCAGGGCGGGACCCGACGCGCCCCGCGCGAGCAGAAGAACAAGCGCCTGAACGGTCTTGCCCAGCCCCATGTCGTCGGCCAGACAGGCGCCGGCGTTCCAGTGCGCGAGGCGCGACAGCCAGCGATAGCCCTCGATCTGATACTGCCGCAGCTCTCCCCTGAACGTCGAGGGCAGACGCGGGTCCAGCTTCGCCGCTTCGTCGATAAGCCGAAGCTGACGATCCCATTCGGCGTTCCCTTTGAAGGATTCGGCCTCGTCGACGAGCGGGGCGATCAAACCGGCCGAGAGGGGCGACACGCGCAGCTCGTCTCCCCGCTGATCCCCAAGGGCGGCCAGCGTCTCGATGCGCCGGCGAAATTCCTTCGTCAGCGCGACGAACTGCCCCTCGCCGATCGGCAGAAAACGCCCGTACCCTCCCCTGAGCAGCTCGATCAGGTCCTTCATGCTCAACACCAGCTGTTCGTCGATCCGAAGCTCCCCGGAAAGCGAAAACCAGTCCTGATTGCTGCGAACCGCCAGATTCATCGAGGAGAATGAGACCTGCGACCGAACGTGCATCGCCTGGCCCTTTGGCCATTCGACGACGATCGAGTCCCCCAGCTCCTGAACCTGCAGCAGCAATTCGAGCGACAGCTCGGGTGTTGGAAAGTGCCATCGCTCGTCGGAGAGGTTTTCGGCGTCCATCAGGGCAGGGCAGCCCCGCATGGTCAGCATCAGCGCGTCCTTTTCCGACTCCAGCGAGCGCCGGGCCTGTACCCGTTTCGAGCCCGCCAGCCCGAACAGGTTGCTGCCCCCGATTCCCGGACGGCAGGGAACGCCGTTCGGCCCCAGAGGGCGCACGATCATCTCCACGTCGAGCCCCTCGCCGGAGGGTTGAATCTGGACGTAGATTCGCGCGTCGGCCCCGATCTGCTCCGCATTCGCCTGAATGCCCTCAATGTTGGAATGGATGGTGACGACCGAGGCGAGACTGCCCAGGGCCCTCAACAGCGCGTCCTTCGCCCTCTCCGGGACGAGAAGCCCCTCGCGTCCCAGAATGTCCGCCATGCGGATGTGGCGATCCTCGAAACGCGTGACGCGCAGACAGGCGGGGCCGTCCTCCTGGATGACGTGCTGCGGGACGACGCGCCCCTCCGGAAATGGAACCAGGTACAGACTGTATTTGCCAGCGTCGTGAGTCGCCGTCAGCTGAGGTTCGTCCATCACCACCTCGATGCGGCCGCCGTCCTCCCGGAAGAGATACGGGTGTCCCGCCAGCGCCTCCAGCGCCTGGGGGACGTCGATGCAGTAGTTCGTGCCGTAATAGCCGCGCTCCTCCCGCACCGCGGACGCCGCGCGGTGATCCTGGTCCGTCATGCCGGGGATTGTGTCCGCCTTGCGGTAGAGGCGTCTCAGCGCAACGGGCCTCCCCCTGCTCCAGCCCGAGTTCTGCATGGTCTGCTCCATCGGCGTCAGGGTGATGCGGGCGGGGCTTCCGCCTCCGGAGATCCACGAGAGTTCCCACGCGAAACGTTTACTGCCCCGGGTCGCGGCGTCGCCCCTGATTCCGATTCCGGACAGCGCGTGGAGAGATCTTTCCCACTCCGTCTGGCGCGCCATCAGATCCTTCAGGGGATGGAGAGGCGTCGGGACGCGCTCGTAATTTTTCGCGGCCTCCGGCCACAGCTCCCGAATCAGGACTGCCAGCTCCATCGATAAAAAGCGCAACCCGAGGGCATCGAGGCGCTGCCACGAGCTCTCCGCCAGCTCCCGGAACCTGCTCCGGGTCGTGTCCGCATCCAGCCAGTACGCGCAGAGGATGAAAAAAAAGGCATCCACGCTGTGTCCTGGCTGGACGCAGAGGGCGCTGCCGGCGTCAAACAAGGCGGAGTTATGCGCGCCGGGGTTGAGAAACGGAGACAGGAATAACGAGGGCGCGAACTTCATCATGCTGAACCCGGAGGCCTGCACGGCGTCCACGTAGTCCTTCGCTTTTTTGGATGGAACGTCGCCGCACGAAAGAAGAACGGGATAAAAAAACCCCGTCCAGGAATGGAAGGCGACCTTGCGTTTGCCCACCGCCTTACGCAGATGTTTCAGCCCCTCCTCGTAAAGCGCCAGAGCCACCTCCCGGTCCCCCCGCGTCAGAGCCCCCATGGCCCTGACGCTGAAGGCGTCGGAGGCATCCGCATCCTCCACAGCCCTGGCCGCCTCCCCGATGCGTCCCGCAAACATCTCGCAGTCCGCCCAGAGCAGGTTCAGAACCGTATCCTTCCTGTTTTTCTTCCGGTACGCCCCAAAGGCCTCCATCGTTTTCGCAAACAGAGAGGGGGTCTCGAAAAAATCCATCAGCAGGGCCTTGAACGCCTCCCGTCCTATTCGGGAGGGCAGAGACAGGAGCAACTCCAGGTCCAGAGGGTTGGCGAGGATTTCCACACGGGGATCGAAGGTCCTCAGGGAACCGTAACGGGTACTCGCCTCCCGGACGGCTGTGAAGGCAACCCGCTCATACCCCTTTGCGTCGCCCCGATAGACCACGTCCCGCAGGGCGCGCAGGTAATGGAAAACGGACTCGTACTGCAAAACGTTCCGGTCTTCGACGTTCAGGAATTTTCTCGCGACCTCGTCGAACTTTTTGAACTCCCCGTTCGCCAATGCCATGCGCGCGGCGACTTCCGTCATCAGTCGGCTGCACAGCCATCCCTCGCCTCTCGATGCGGAAACTCTTTCGGCCATTCCCCTCCGTTCCCAGCGCTCCAGGATCGGCGTGGTGTCCCTCTGCGCGTTCCATTTGCGGGGGAAGTTCGGAGCTTCGATATCGGCCTGGTTCAGGGCCTGCGTAAAATTCGCGGCGCTCACGGGAATAAAGATGACGGACAGCATCCGATAGGCGGCCTGTTCCTTTTCACGCATGGCCTGATATACTGCCGTAAGTTTGGTACGCTTTGATTCATCGAAAAACAAAGAAATTTCCTCCGGACGTTTTTTCCTCACCTGCATTGATATACTACATTATACGAGATCGTCATTCGAGATCGTCATATATGGAAGAATCTCCCGCGAATACGTGAGGTGGGCCGAATATGAACAACATCGTCGACGCTCAGCTGGAAGCCGCAAAAAGACTGAGAGACCGCGTGGAAGGCATGATGGGCAACGTAGCGGGCGTAACGCAGAACCCGGTGAAATTCACGGGCGAGACGGGCTTCGCGCCCCCCGTCGCGTGCGTCTGCAACCCCCTGACCTACGCCTGGCCGGCGTTCGAGGAGTACGTCGTCCGGTACGGCGGCACGAAAAAGCGCGTACTCTTTCTTGGCATGAACCCCGGTCCGTGGGGAATGGCGCAGACGGGAGTCCCCTTTGGCGAGATCTTCGTCGTCCGGAACTGGCTTGAAATTTCCGCGCCCATCGGACGGCCCGACCGCGAGCATCCGAAATACCCCATCGACGGGTATGCCTGCAAACGCTCCGAGGTCAGCGGCAGACGCCTCTGGGGGCTTTTTATGCGGCGATTCGAAACGCCCGAAGCGTTTTTCAGAGAACACTTCGTCGCCAACTACTGTCCGCTGCTCTTCATCGCGGCGCTGAACTCCGCGAACGGTACGGAGGGGGCGCGCAATCTGACGCCGGACAGGCTGACCGCATCCGAGCGATCCAGGCTCTACGACGCGTGTGACGAACATTTATGCGCGCTCACGGAGGCCCTGCAGCCCGAGTTCGTGGTGGGCGTCGGCAACTTCGCCGCCGTCCGCGCGGAGGATGCGCTGAGAAGGTCGGCCGCCGCGACTGACAGGGCGTCTCAGAACGGGAAAGCGATTCGGATCGGGAAAATACTCCATCCCAGTCCCGCGTCCCCCCAGAGCCAGGTCGACTGGGCCGGCCAGGCGACGCGTCAGCTCCAGGCGCAGGGAATATGGTGAGAAGATTTTTTAATTTTCTTTCCTTCGTTGCTCCTGCGCGCGGCCGTTCGTCATATCCACAGGGATGCGCCCATGCAAAGCCTGATGTTACAATTTTTACGCATATGGAGTAGCGTACAATAATGAACAATGAACAAATTTTCGCAATTCACGAACAGCAG
>JAITPZ010000242.1 GCA_031289165.1 Synergistaceae bacterium | reverse complement strand
CATGACCGAACTCGGTCTGCGCTACAGCCGCTACGTCAACGGAGTCGCCAAGAAGCACGCCGAGGTCAGCAACGCTATGTTCAAAATGGAGACGGTGGACTGGGTCACCAACGGCGTACACCCCACCACCTGGGTGAGCTCCGGTATGCGCAAACTTTATAACAGGCACATTCCAGGCTGGGAACAGGATCCCGGACGCCTCGTCCAGGCCCTGACCATCCCCAAAAAAGAACTCTGGTCCGCGCATCAGGCCGCCAAGCTGCGCCTCTTTGCCCGCGTTCTGGAAAGCACGGGAAAGCAGCTGGACCCGGAGGTTCTGACCTTGGGGTTCGCGCGGCGCGCGGCGACTTATAAACGAGCCGATCTTCTGTTCACGAACCTGAAGCGATTCATCGAGGTGGCGGGAGGACGCAAGGTTCAGTTTATCTTCGCGGGCAAGGCCCACCCCCACGACAACGGAGGCAAGGCTGTCCTGCAGAAGATCAGGAAGACGGCCAAGGACCTCGAGGATACAATATCCATCGTGTTCGTCGACAACTACAACATGGAGATCGCGTCCCTGCTGACTCAGGGAACGGACCTCTGGCTGAACACCCCCGTGCGCCCCCGCGAGGCCAGCGGGACCAGCGGCATGAAGTGCACGATGAACGGCATCATGAACTTCTCCGTTCTGGACGGTTGGTGGATTGAGGGCTGGATCGAGGACATCACGGGCTGGTCCATAGGCCCCGAACCGAGCGCGGCCGACTACGACCGGCACTACGACGAATCACTGGACGCCATTGACCTCTACGACAAGCTGGAGAAGAAGATCATTCCGACCTACTACAACGACCACGAAAAATGGGTGAGCATGATGCAGCACACCATCGCGCTGAACGCGTCGTTCTTCAACACCCATCGCGTGGTTCGGGAATACGCGTCGAAGGCCTACTCCATCGACTTCAGGGGAATGTAGGCGAAAATCATGGCGGAGCGGGCTCCAAAGGTTCTTTTCGTCGGCACCGAGCTCTCCCCCTTCTCCAAGGTGGGAGGACTGGGTGACGTTATGGGCTCGCTTCCGAAGGCGCTGCTTCAGTGCGGGGTCGACGTTCGGGTGGTCACTCCCGCCTGGCCGGGAGTCCTGCAGAAGGTCAGAGACGCGGGATACAAAATTGTCACCGGTCTGCAGCACGTGACGGTCGCCTGCGCCTGGCGGACGGTGGAGGCTATCGTGCATCGCGTCGACGACGCGGATGGGGTTCCGATCTACCTGCTGGAGTCGGAGTATTACAATGGCGCCATGTATCCCTGGGAAATCAACGCCGCCACGGTGCATCCGTTTATGATCTTCTGCCTGCAGGCTCTGGAGCTGAGCAGGGTGACGGAATGGGAGCCCGACGTATTTCACTGCCACGACTGGCCGACGGCGTTTCTTCCCTGCGCGCTCGCCTGGCATCATCATTATCACCACTTCGTGAAACAGGATGGCACGCGGCCCGCAAGCGTCCTGACGTTGCACAACGTGGCCCATCAGGGGATCTTTCCCCCCGGACCGTTCTTCGAGGAATCCGGTCTGGACCGAAGTTGTTTCAATATGGGAGGAATCGAGTTCTACGGAATGATCAACCTCCTCAAGGGCGGGATCCTCAGCGCGACGGCTATCACGACCGTGTCGCCCCGCTACGCGTGGGAGATACAGACGTGGGAATCCACGGAGGCTCTTTCCGGCGTCCTCTACAATCGACGGGACAGACTGAACGGTATCCTGAACGGCCTCGACGTGGACTACTGGAACCCCGCGACGGACCCGTTGCTTCCGGAGTGTTACTCGGCCGACTCCCTCGACGGTAAAACCGCCTGTCGCAGGGAGCTTCTGAAAAACACGGGTTTCGACCCCGAGTGGAAGGGACCGCTTGTGGTTTCCGTGTCCCGCCTCGTGGAACAGAAGGGCTTCGACATCGTTTTGCCCGCTCTGAAACAGATCGAGACCCTGGGAGCGAAATTCATCTTTCTGGGCAGCGGACACCGCTGGATCGAGGATGCCCTGCGGGACGCGGCCGTCCTGCATCGGGATTCGCTCTGCTTCTTCCCCGGATACAACGAACCCCTGGCTCATCTCCTCTACGCCGGGGGCGACATCTACCTGATGCCCTCACTTTTCGAGCCCTGCGGGCTCTCGCAGATGATCGCGATGCGCTACGGAGCCGTCCCTGTCGTTCGCGAAGTCGGGGGGCTGATCGACACCGTGGTCGACGTCGACGCGGAGGGGGGCGGCAACGGATTCACCTTCCTCACGTATGACACACAGGGAATGTTCTGGTCGCTGCGACGCGCAATAGAACGTTTTTCCAATATCAGGGCATGGGATAAAATACGCGCAAAGGGAATGCGTGAAGACTTTTCCTGGGAAAAGTCGGCTTTGCTCTACAGAGACCTGTATCGCCGCATTCTTAAAGAGGGGGGATAACATGTACGGAGGGAAGTACGGGAGAGTTCTGGGCCTTGTTCTCGCCGGAGGCAAAGGAGAGCGCCTGATGCCCCTGACCCGTTACCGGGCCAAGCCGGCGGTCTACTTCGCGGCCAAATATCGCATTATCGATTTTGCCCTGTCCAATCTCGTCAACAGCGGCATTTTTGCCATTTACGTGCTCGTTCAGTTCAAAAGCCAGTCTCTGAACGAACACATCGAACAGGGTTGGCAGTTTGGCGGCGCTCTGCGCGGTCGCGATTTTTTCGTGACTCTGGTTCCCGCTCAGATGTGGCGGGGCGAACACTGGTTCCAGGGGACGGCGGACGCCGTATTCCAGAATTTACATCTCATCTCCCTCTTTCGGGCCGATCAGGTGTGCATCTTCGCGGCGGACCACATCTACAAAATGGACGTCGAGCAGATGCTCGTATGGCACCTCAACCAGAAGGCCGACGTCACCGTCGCCGCCAACGTCGTTCCTCTTTCCGAGGCGCACCAGTTTGGCTGCATCAAAACTGACAGTTCCGGCCGCATTGTCGAATTTGTGGAGAAGCCGGCCGTTCCCCCCGAGATTCCCGACAAGCCGGGGTTCTGCTACGTTTCGATGGGAAACTACATCTTCGGGCGCAGCATCCTCGAGGAATCGCTGATCTACGACTCGCAGCAGCCGACCAGCCACGATTTCGGCCGAGACATCATTCCGGGCCTTGTGCAGCAGAACGCCCGCGTCTACGCCTACGATTTTTCGACCAACGTCCTCCCCCACTCCGTGCGGGATATCGAAAAGATGCACCAGTGGCGCGAGGACAGGCCCTACTGGCGCGACGTCGGAACGATCAGGGCTTACTGGCAGGCGCATATGGAGCTTTTAACCTACGAATCCGAGATGACGCTCTACAACCCCATGTGGCCGATCCGCACCGTCTCCTTCGCGGATCCGCCCTCCTACTCCTACCCCGCCGAGGGCCTCGACTGCACCGTTAACCGGGTGTTGTTGGCCGAGGGAAGCCGCATCCTGGGGGCGCAGGTTTTCAACTCCGTGCTGGCCCGAAACTGCGTCATTCAGCCGGGCTCACGAATCGAGGAGAGCATCATCGGGCAGGGTGTCGTCATCGGGCGCAATTGTCAAATTCGGCGGACGATCGTCGACGCGCACAACTTCATCCCCGACAATACCGTCATCGGAGAGGACCCCGAGGCCGACGCGCGCAACTACACCGTCGACCCCGCATCCGGCATCGCAACCATCGGAATGCCCCGCATCCAGTACCAGAAGGACGTCGACGAAAAAACCATGGACACCTTCTCCTGGACCACCTTCTCGTGAGGCGAGCCGCACCGGAACATTGAGAAAATAAATCACGCTTTCTCCCGAAGGATCCCTCCCGAAGAGGGGTCCTTTTTTGTTTATAATAGTCGGCGTGCAATCGTGAAATACAGTGAATTCAAGTAAAAAGCCTGAAGTTAGAATAGCTGAAAACGGCTCGCTGTCGAGGAAAACTTTTAGCCCATTATAATAAACTTAAGCTAAACCACTATATCAGGAAGGTGTCCTGTCGATGATGGCAAATATTAAACCCCGCGAGCGCGAGGCGATCGTTCAGTCTCTGATGGCGGGGGTCGTGCCCCGGATTGGGCTGCATCACATTCAGGCGGGACGGAAGGACGAGGTCGAGGCCCTGCTGAAGGATCTCGCGCGCGTGGAGGACGGCGGCGCGGCGGTTCGCTTCGTCATCGGGCCGTTCGGCACGGGGAAGAGTTTTTTTCTGAACCTGGCGAAGACGGTGGCGCTCGAAAAGGCGTTCGTCGTCATGCAGGCGGACATCGCGCCGACGCGACGGCTGTACGCCTCCTCGGGCTATGCGCAGGCGCTCTACACGGAGCTGATGCGCAACATGGCGGTGCGCACAAAACCCGGAGGCGGCGCGCTTTCCAGCGTCATCGAGCGATGGATCGCCGCGTTCGTGGAGGATTTTGAAAACGGGGACAAAAATAAAAATAACGAAGAGAATGACGTATTCCGCGCCATTCGGGAAAGGCTGGAGCCGCTGCAAAACCTCGTGAGCGGCTACGACTTCGCCTCCGTCCTTGGAAAATATCTGGAGGGCTATCGCGCGGGCAACGACGTTCTCATGGCGTCGTGCCTTCGCTGGCTGTCCGGCGAGTACACGACCCGAACGGAGGCGCGCGCGGACCTCGGGGTCCGATCGATCATCGCGGACCGGGACCTGTACGACTACCTGAAGCTGTGGGGGGCCTTCGTCCGCCTGGCGGGGTACTCGGGGCTGCTCGTGGAACTCGACGAGATGGGCGTGCTTTCGCACCGCCTCGCCAGCGCCACGGCGCGCAACGCCAATTATGAGGTGCTGCTGCAGATCCTGAACGACTGCCTGCAGGGCGACGTCGCGGGCGTCGGATTCATCTTCGCGGGGACGGATGCCTTCTTCGACGACCGCCGCCGCGGCGTCATGAGCTACGGCGCTCTGGCCGGAAGGCTGGCGGGTAACCCCTGGGCCAGAGAGGGCCTGAAAGACCTCTCCGGCCCGGTGATCCGTCTGGAGAACCTTTCGCCCGAGGACCTCTGGCTGTTGCTGCAGAACATCCGAAACGTGTTCGCCTTTGGAGACCCCGAAAAATACCTCATTCCCGACGAGGGAATCGACGCGTTCATCCGGCGCTGCGCGGCGACGCTGGGGGCGACCTTTTACCAGACGCCCCGCGACGCGTCGAAGGCGTTTACCGGGCTCCTGTCCGTGCTGGAACAGAACCCCGGCGCGTACTGGCGCGAGCTTCTGGACGACGCGGCGATCGAAAAAGGGCAGGATATGCCGGAAGGCGGCTCCGCGCCGGCGGACGACGAACTCGTCAGCTTCACGCTGAAATAATCATGGCGGGCGCTTTCGAAAAACTTCACCCGCTGGTGCGGCGAAAGCTCTACGACATGCGCTGGACCGAGCTGCGCCCCATCCAGGTGAGGACGATCGAGGCGTTTTTCTCGCACGACCGGCACCTGATTCTGGCGGCCGAGACGGCGTCGGGGAAGACGGAGGCGGCCTTTCTGCCGATTCTGTCGCGAATGCTGGCGACGCGGGAACGGGAAAAGGGGCTTCGGGCCCTTTACGTCAGCCCGCTCCGGGCCCTGATCAACGACCAGTTTCGGCGTCTGGACGACCTGTGCGAGCGCATGGACATTCCCGTATTCAAATGGCACGGGGACGTGCCCGCGCAACCCAAGAAAAAATTTCTGTCCAACCCGCAAGGCCTGCTTCTCATCACGCCGGAGTCGATCGAATCCCTTTTCATCAACCACTCGGAGCACATGGGACATTTGTTCAAAAACACGTCCTGGGCGGTGCTCGACGAAATCCACGCCTTCACGGGAACAGAACGGGGCGTACACCTGCTCAGTCTTCTGGCCCGCATCGACAGGACCCGATCCCGCCCCATGCGACGCCTGGGCCTTTCCGCGACCCTCGGCGACTTCGAGGCATCGAAAAAATGGCTGAACTCCCGCTCCCCCGCCGACGTCGACGTAGTATTCCCCGAGGAGGAGACCAAAGAAATTTTCTACAGGATGAAGGGTTACGAGGTTGGGACCGAGGGCTCCCGGTCGCCCTGGGTCGGGGACATGATTCGCCTGTTCCCCTCCACCTCGCTGATCTTCGTCAACTCCAAGACGATGCTCGAACACCTGGCCTACACCATTCAGAGGGCCGTAGAGAAGAAAAAACTTCCCGACCGCTACCGCGTCCACCACGGTTCCCTGTCGAGGGCCGAGCGGGAGGACACGGAGGACGCCCTCAAGACGCAGAACGGGATAGTGACGTTCTGTTCGTCCACCCTTGAGCTGGGCATCGACGTCGGCAACGTCGCGCGCGTGGGGCAGTTCGGAGCGCCCTGGTCCGTGAGCGCGCTGCGCCAGCGTCTGGGCCGCAGCGGGCGCAGGGACGGGGAAAGCTCCGCCATGGTGATGTTCATCGCGGACAGGGCGTTCGGGCCGGACGCGTCCGTCGTCCGAAAAATTCACCCCGAGCTCCTGCAGGCGATCGCGATGTCGGAACTGATGTTCGAGCGATGGAGCGAAACCCCCGACGTCGAGCGCCCCCATTATTCCACGCTGGCCCAGCAGTGCCTGAGCGTCGTCGCGGAGAAGGGAGGCGCTTCCGCCGCGACGCTTTACGACATCCTCGTCGCGCGCGGGGCTTTCCCGGACGTTTCACGCGCGGCGTTCGCCGAACTCCTGAAAAGCCTGGGGGCGCACGACCTTCTCGATCAGACGGGAGAGGGCGACCTCGTCATGGGCATGGCCGGAGAGCGGATCGTCCGGAACTACGAATTCTACTCGGCGTTCACCGCGCCGAAACAGATCACGGTCGTCCACCGCGGGCACGCGATAGGAAGCATTTTTCTGGCTCTCGACATGATCCCGGAGGGCTTTATCCTGCTGGCCGGAAAACGCTGGAAAATACGCGTCATCGACCTCGAAAAGGGAACAATCGACGTGGACCCCGCCGAGGGAGGAAAGGCCCCGCCCTTCGGCGGCGACGACGGCCCGGAAATTCACTCCCGCGTCCGCAGGAAGATGTTCGAGGTCCTGACCGGAAATGCCGCCCCCGCATACCTCGACGACGGAACCCTGAAAATGCTGTCGGACGCGCGACGCGTCGCCGCCGAGGCCCGGATGGCCGAAAGCCCCCTTGTGGAAGAAAAACGCAACCTGCTCTGGTTCCCGTGGAAAAGCTCCGCCGTCCACCGCACCCTCCACGCGATGGCCCTGATCGCCGGCATGGAGGTGGAGGACCGTAGCATCGCCCTCGAATTCAAACGCACGACTCCGACGGAGTTGCGGGAAGCGTACCTCCCCTTCCTGGAAACGCCCCCCACCGCCGCGCGGATCGTCGAAAAATTCGAGCTCGCCGGCAGGGGGAAGGAAAAATACGACCGCTTCCTTCCCGCCGAATACCTGCTCCAGGCGTTTGAGAGGCAGTACCTGGATGTGAACGGCGCTTTGGAGGTTGTGGGGAAGCGGCTGGGAGGGGAAACGTGACCGGGTGAGGATAAGTGCTCTTTTTTTCCCGCGGATTTGGGTATGGCGTGAACCACTATGCGCGATGGACGGTTGAAAATTGATGAAATCCAAGTTTAATGATGACTGATGAACTTTTTATGAACTATGCCGGTTCAATCCGATGAAGAAAATTTTCCGGTTCTTCCGTACTTTGCGCTCATGGTTACTATAACTGTATTCATACGGCTATTTTGAAGTTCGTTTCATGCAGGGCATATATTTTCAGCATCAAGTATTCTCGGTCGCGGAATCCACAGCCTCGCCTCTGTAATCACTTTGTTCGTTCCTTCCAATGGCCCCGTTGAAATCCGGCAGTCATAGTAATTCATAATGCCGACTCGATGATCTCTCAAGGTCGTCGCGAAGTCCTGCAATTTCTCCACTCCCGAACCATTCGCCATTTTAAGCCATGTATCCGGAACTTTCTCCGCTTCCTCTTTGCTCGGCTGCTTCCATATACTGCGCAGCTCTTCCTTCAGGCAGCAGCCCTTCATCAATGGTTCATTGGCCGATAACGCTCTCTCCAGGCGTGCCAATTCGTATCCCGCGACCGAGCCGCCGCTTCCCTCGCACACGCGGAGCAGGCACGATAAAAACAAAAGAAAGGAGTGATGAAATGGCTGTTTACGGCTATGTCCGCGTGTCGAGCGCAGATCAAAACACCGACCGGCAGATTGACGCGATGAATGAGATAAAGATCCCACTGGCGCAGATATTCGCAGATAAGCAGAGCGGTAAAAATTTTGAGCGTCCGCAATATCAGGCCCTGCTGAAAAAGCTGAAACCGGGCGACCTGATTTACGTCAAGAGCAGTGACAGGCTTGGCCGGGACTACGACGAGATTCAGAACCAATGGCGAATCCTTACCAAAGAGCGCGGCGTGGACATCGCCGTAATTGATATGCCGCTCCTCGACACTCGAAACGGCAAAGATTTAGTGGGTACGTTCCTCGCCGACGTCGTGCTTCAACTTTTGTCCTTTGTGGCGCAGAACGAACGCGAGAACATCAGGAAACGGCAGAGCGAGGGCATCGCGGCGGCAAAAGCTCGCGGCGTTCATTTTGGCCGCCCTGTCAAAAAGCCCCCCGAAAATTTCCGCGAACTCGTCCGAGCGTGGGAGCGCGGCAAGGTGACGCGCAAAGAAATTTCAGAGCAGGCAGACTTGAAAGAAGCCACGTTCTACAGGCGTTTGCGGGAACTCCGACTGTCAAAGGACAAATAAGCGACTATCAAAACCTGTACTTTTTGATACCCCGTTTTCTCAGCCAAATCACATTAATTAGCTTATTTTTCAGCGAATTATAGCACGAAATTGGGCGCTTTTTTGGGCCTTCTCGATTCAGGGGAGGGTGTCAAAAAGTACACCTTTTGACAGGATGTTATTGTCTTATCGCGGGCATGGTCAAATACGCAACACCTCAGGAAACGACGAAGCCGGAACCCTGGTCTCAGGTTCCGGCTTCGTTACGAAACGTACAGATTTACGTCGTCCAAAGCTCGTTACAATTCGATGGGGATCTCGGCTTTTTCCTGGGAGGGGTAGGTGGAGGTCCAGGTTTTGATGGGGAGGCCCCAGATTTTGATGAAGCCGACGGCGGCCGAGTGGTCGAACGCGTCGCCCTCGGAGTAGGTCGCGAGGTCGTGCCGATAGATGCTCCTGCCCGCCTTCATTCCGCGAACGACGGCCTGTCCTCTGAAAAGGCGCACTTTGACCGTCCCGTTGACGTACTGCTGGGTTTCGTTCACGAAGGCGTTGATGCAGTCCTTCAGCGGCGAGAACCAGTAGCCCTCGTAGGTCAGTTCGGCGAATTTGATCTCCAGTTCCTTCTTCGCGGCGAGGACGCGCTTGTCCAGCGTCATGCTCTCGAGCGCGCGATGTGCGTTGATCAGGGTTATGGGCGCGGGGCACTCGTAAACCTCGCGGCTCTTGAAGCCCACGAGACGATCCTCGACCATGTCGACGCGCCCGACTCCGTGTTTGCCCGCCAGCTTGTTCAACGCGACGATGAGCTTCACTCCGTCCATTCTCTCGCCGTTCAACGCCACGGGAAGGCCCTTTTCGAAGGTTATCTCCGTGTAGTCGGGCGTTTCGGGCGCAGTCAGGGGATTCGCAGTCAACTCGAAGGCGTCCTCGGGCGGCTCGTTCCAGGGATCCTCCAGAAGGCCGCACTCGATGGAACGTCCCCAGAGGTTTTCGTCGATGCTGTAGGGAGACGCCGTCGTCGCCTTCACCGGGATGCCGTGCTTGAGGGCGTACTCCATCTCCGCCTCGCGGCTGAAATGCCAGTCGCGGACCGGCGCCAGAACCTCGAGCTTCGGGTTGAGCGCCGTGGCGCAGACCTCGATGCGCACCTGATCCTGCCCCTTGCCCGTGCAGCCGTGCGCGACGGCGACCGCGCCGTCCTTGTTCGCGATGTCCACGAGCGTCTTTGCGATCAGGGGCCGGGAAAGCGCCGACGTCAGAGGATACGTCCCCTGATACATTCCATTGGCCCTCAGGGAGTGCCAGACGTAGTTCTCGACGAAGGTCTTTTTCAGATCGAAGATATAAGCCTTCACCGCGCCGCTGTGCAACGCCTTGCTCTTCGCCGCCTCGAGGTCTATGACCTCCTGCCCCACGTCGGCCGTCATCGTTATGACGTCATAGCCCTGCTCCGAAAGCCACACAACCGCGACGGACGTGTCCAAACCCCCGCTGTAGGCGAGAACGACCTTGCCTTTTTTCTGCACCATGGCCTAAAACTTCCCTCCGGATATATTCAAATTTGAAATTCCCTTCAATATATAAACCCATTCTGGAAATCGGAAAGAATATCCCCGACATATCGGTATGCTATATGACTCCCTCTGCGACGGAGTCATTATATCCTCTCGTAAACAAAAGTCAACTAAACATAAAGAAATTACCTGAGTTTTATTTTTTGTATCGCTCCGGAGTCAATGGTTTCGTTACGGCGGTAGTCGGTCGTGTCGTGCTGCAGAAAGGTCAGGGCGACAAATCCCTCGTTCACGGCCCTCACGTCGCTGCCCTCCAATTCCTCGTACTCGACGGGCGTCCCCGTCACCCGAAACCAGTCCTTCCCACTCGGAGTGACGCAGGGTTGGATACGGTTCTCATAACGGCGGCGGCCCGCGAAGGTCGTTCGAAAACCCCGGATCTCCGAGAGCGGGAGGTTCGGGATGTTCACGTTCAGGCACGCGGGCCTTTCGTCCGAGCCGAAAAAGACGTCCGGATAATCAAGCAGAGCGGCGACGGTCGCCAGCGCGCTTTCGTAGTGCGCCTCCCTCGATCGGGAGAGGTTCAGGGAGAGGGCGACGGATCTGCGATTTTCAAAATACCCCTCCCGCGCCGCCGCGACCGTTCCGGAGTAGTAGACGTCACAGCCCAGATTGGGTCCGCTGTTGACGCCCGAGAGAACCAGTTCGGGCTCCGGTTCGGCAAGGGCCAGCCCGGCCATGACGCAGTCTGCGGGGGTGCCGCCGCACAGGAATACGTTCACCGCCTCGTCGTACCCGAAGCACGCCTCTCTTCGAAGAGACAGGTTCAGGAGAAACAGAGAGTGATCCGTGGTTATGGAGTGTCCCGCGCCGCTGCGCGCCCGGTCGGGGGCGACCACCGTCACGGAATGTCCTCGGGAGGCGAGATCGTTGGCCAGAAGGACGATCCCCGGCGCGTAAACCCCGTCGTCGTTGGAAAGAAGGATTTTCATAAGCGGCTCACGGACTCCCTTATATGCCGCCCGTGGGGAGCAGGGCGCTCAGAAGGCTGAATATCGGATAGAAAAAGATATCGATAATCCCCGTCATCAGCAGAAAAATCAGAATGAACATCCCGTACTGTTCCATCCAGTAATAGTATCGAAGAGCGCCGAAGGGCAGAAACGCGTAAAGCACCTTGGAACCGTCGAGGGGAGGAATAGGGATCAGGTTGAAGGCGGCCAGCCCCATGTTGACCTGGATCACCTGAAAGATCACCCAAAAGCCCGCGCGGCCAGTAAATCGAACCCAGAGGGGACCGAACGCGCGCATAAAGAGGACGCAGACGATGGCGGTCAGAAAATTCCCCGCCACTCCGGCCAGGGCCACGATGATCATGTCGCGTTTGGGGTTTTTGAAATAGCGTGTGTTGATCGGCACGGGTTTGGCCCACCCAAACCCGAAAAAGAGCAGCATCAGGGTTCCCCACAGGTCGAAATGAGCCAGAGGGTTCAGCGAAAGGCGCCCCTGGCGTTCCGCGGTCGGATCCCCCACGAGTTTTGCCGCGTAGCCGTGGCAGAACTCGTGAAACGAGATCGCCCAGAACACCCCGGGGATGGTCAGCAAAAGCATATACGGATTACGTAAAAGTCCCATTTTCTCTCTCCTGTTCTCTCGCATCGGATACGTCCGTCTGAATTTTTGAGGGACCGTTCCGGTTACCCCCGCAGCATATTCTCCCTCAAATACCGCATTTCGTCATCGCGGGTCCGGAGTTTTCCGTCCATGCGCTCGAGACGGACCTGCTCCAGCAATTCCCCCACCCATGGGCCGGCCTGATAACCCATTTTCAGCATGTCCCTGCCCGTCAATTCTCCCTTCAGCGAAGAAAGAGAAAGAGCGTGGTGTGCGATCCAGCGTCGCGTCCGGTGTCGTTTCGCGGAGGCCATACAGTACAGCAGCTGGACGGGGAGGTAATTTTTCAGGAAGAGATAGACCTCCGAACTCAGAGGAGTCCTCTTCATCGCGAAAAACTGCTCGATCGAGGGCAGGGCGGCGAGAGATTCGGTGAGAATTTTACGCTCGGGAGGCGTGAAGTTCAGGCGATCCATGACAGCGGACTGCACGGTCACGGGGGACTCCGAAAGAAGCACCGCCATGTACGTCAGCCATTCCTGATCCTTAAAGTCGAGTTTCGTCCTTCCGGCGGCGGACAGAATCGTCTGCAGGCGCCTCATCTTCTTCTCGGCCGCCGGACCGACCCGAAGTCCCGGGAAGAGTGATTCCCATATGCCCAGCTCCCGCATCCGGGTCACGATTCTTCGAGGCAGCCTCTCCCGAAAGTCGATTTCCAGCTCCATTCGCACCCTTGGACCGGAGAGCTTCTCAGGCAGTCCGCCCCTGATGGCGCTGTGAAGAAGGCGCAGGGTGTTGTCCTCGAACTTCAGGCCCATGCGCTGTTCCAGCCGGATGCCCCTGAGAATGCGGGAGGGGTCTTCGACAAAACTGAGGTTGTGCAGGACGCGCAGGAAACCCTCCCTGAGGTCGCGCCGCCCGTCGTAAAAGTCCGTCAGCGTCCCCCAGTCGACCGCGCTGAGCGATACGGCCATGGCGTTGATGCTGAAATCCCGCCTCGCCAGGTCCTGTTTCAGGGAGTCGCTGCTGACCTCCGGCATCGCCGCGGCGTACTCGTAAAATTCGCGTCGCGCCGTGGCGATGTCCACCTTCAGATCGTCGGGAAAGACGAGGGTTCCCGTTTTGTAGCGCCCGTGAACGATGCCGCGGCATCCCGGCTCGTCCCAGGCATGTACCAGGGTTTCGGCGTCTCCCTCGACGCAGATGTCGAGGTCGACGTTCTTCTCGCCCTTCAAAATGTCCCGCACCGCGCCGCCGACGATATAGGCCCTCATCCCCAGAGACTCCGCCCTCTCCCCGATCCGACGCAGCAGGTTCAGGACGCGGGGAGGAAAGGACGCGTCCAAAAGGCCGGAGATCCCCTCCATCCACAGAAAACCGCCCTTCGTGTCCTTCTCGCCCGGACGATAGGTCTGATAGAGAGCGCGCACGAGGTCCGCGCGCGTCAGAATTCCCACGGGACGCCCCCGATCCAGGACGGGAAGCCGCTCGAAGCCGTACGTCGCCATCAGGCGATGGGCCTCGTTCAGAGATGCCTCGTCCGATATGGCGATGATGCCCTCCGTCATGAAATCGCGGATCAGCGCGCGGGCGAAGCCATGCAGATAAGCCTTGTCCAGGTCCTTGCGCGTCATCATTCCCAGAACCTCCCCGTCATGGACGACCGGCAGGGCCTGATGCCCGAAGCGGAGCATCGTGCGGTACGCCTCCCCCACCGACGCGTCGGGAGAGACCGCCATGACGGGCGAGGTCATCACGCTCTTGACCGTAACGTACGAGGTAATGGCCTGGGGCAGTCTGCCCTCGAGTTCCGTCAGCAGTTCCTGGGGATCTCTGTCCGCAAGGGTTGCCGATCCCGCCTGCGGATGGCCGCTGCCGCCGTAAGGGGACAGAAACTCCTGCACGTTCAGCACGTTCGGCGCGCTGCGCGCGATCAGCACCGTCTTTTTGCCGCAGCGCACCGCGGCCAGCGTCACGTGAGAATCGCAGTAATCTCTCAGCTTGTGGACGAAAATCGACAGCCCCTCCACGTACTCCTCCGATTCTCCCCAGGCGCAGACGACCTTGGCCCCGTTGACGTAACTCTCCCGGGCGTTTTCGGCCAGAGCATCCAGAAGCCGGCGTTCAGCGGCGGGCATGGTCGCCTCCACGCGGGCGAGAATCACCGAAAGGTCGGCGCCCATCTGTCTCAGGCACCCCAGAGCGGCGATGTCCCTGTCGGTCGTCGCCTCGTAGGTCAGAGCTCCCGTATCGTCATAAATTCCCATGGCAAAAAGCGTCGCCTCGTCCGGCGAAATGCTCCTGCGTTCGCGGATCAGACGCTCCACGATCATGGTCGTCGTCGCGCCAAGGGACTCGCAACACATGACGCCGGCGGGAATGTCGTCGACCGTTGGGGGGTGGTGGTCGTAAACGTGCACCTCCACCTCATGTCGTCCGGCAAGGGCGGCGAAAGGACCGATGCGCAGACGCGAGCGGGTATCGACCACAACCATCAGGGTGACCTGTTCGAGGGGGATTTTGCTCGGCTTCATGACGCTCCAGATGCGTCCGTTGCGGTTCATGAAATCCCGAACGCGGCGGTTCATCGCGCCCGGCGGACAGATCACCGCGTCGGGGTAAAGCTTTTGCACCGCGACCATGCTGGCGAGGGAGTCGAAGTCTGTGTTGAGATGGCTCGTGATCAGATGCATCCGTCGTACACCTCTCTCACGGCGCGTTTCAGCTCCTCCGGCGTGCCGTCATTACGGATCACGAAGTCCGACAGAGCCATTCGCCTTTCAGCGTCCATAAAAAAACCTTCTCTCTCCGCCAGTCCGGCCTCGTCCCAGCCTCGCGCGCGGCACCGCTCCAGACGGACGGAACGAGAAGCCGTGACGAATACCTTCACCGTCACCCAGGGGGGAACCCCCGACTCGAAAAGCATTGGAATTTCGACGACCGTCCAGTCCTTCAGGTCGGAGCGGCCCTCGATAGCCCGTTCGAGCTCCTTCCTGACGCGGGGATGCAGTAACGTCGTGGCCCACCTGTACTCTGCGCGATCCGAGAAGATGATCCCCGCGACCCGCGCGTGGACAATCCGCCCCGCTTCGTCGAGAATATTCTTCCCCCAACGCTCGACGGCGGCGGCGATCACGTCGGGGTGACGCCACAGCCCGGCGACGACGCGGTCGGCGTCGAGCAAAAATCCGCCCAGTTCCTCAAAAAGTTGCGATACCGTGGATTTACCAGCCCCAACGTCTCCGGTTACGGCCATAACCGTACCTTTCGTCATGGCGCGCCTCACCTCCGCGGTCATCTACAGATTTATACTGATCTGAAATCTCGAAAAGAAAACGCGAGAAGCCCTTGTCGTGCGTGGTTCCGTAAAGGCGCCGGCTGCGCGCGGCCGTCAGGTAAAGCCGCTCCTCGGCGCGCGTCATGCCCACGTAGCAGAGGCGGCGCTCCTCCTCCATCTGCGAGGGATCCTCGCGCGCGCGATAGTTGGGGAAAATTTCCTCCTCCATCCCCACCAGAAACACCACGGGGAACTCCAGCCCCTTGGCCGCGTGGAGCGTCAGAAGGTTGACGACCTTCCGCTCGTCCGGGTCGTTTTTGTCGGCGTCGGTGAAAAGCGCCGCCTCGGCCAGCGCCTGCGCCAGATCTCCTCCCGCCGGGACGATGGAGCGCAGCTCCATTACGTTGTCGATGCGATCCTCCCAGTCGTCGGGGTTTTTGGAGCGCAGCAGATCCTCGTAGCCCATCGGGCCCAGAATATGATCGATCGCCACGCCGATGTCGCTCGATACCTTCAGAAGCGTCAGCATGTTTTTCCCCAGTTCGGAGAGCGCCTGCCCCACCTGCCCCTTTATCGGACAGCCGCCCTCCGACAGCCTTCTCCAGAAGTCCTCCGCGTCGAAGACCGGAAGTTCCACCGACCAGGCCGTGAACTCCTCCATTTTTTTGGGGCCCAGCCCCTTCACCATCAGGCCCGCGACGCGCAGGAAGGCGTTCAGGTCCCCCGGATTCACCGCCAGCTTCAGCACCGCCAGCACGTCGCGAACCTCCCTGCGCTCGTAAAACGCCGTCCCGCGAATGACCCGATAGGGAATCCCGGCCTCCAGAAGTTTCTGTTCGTAAAGACGGCTCATCGCGTTCTGGCGGTACAGGATCGCCACGTCGCCGTATCCGTACCCGGGATCGAGGCGCAGGCGCTCCACCTCCGCCGTGATGAACTCCGCCTCCTGAAAGTCGCTGTTCGCGAGCAGATTATAGACCCGTTCACCGGAGCCCCGCGCCGTCTTCAGGTTTTTCTCCCTGCGGACGGAGTTGTTGCGGATCAGCGAGTTCGCGGCCCCGAGAATGTTGCCGCTGGATCGGTAGTTCTCGTCCAGAACCACGACCTTCACTCTGCCTTTTTCCGCCGAGCCGGCGTCCTTTGGCCGGAAATCGTGCTCGAAGTTCATGATCATGCCGATGTCCGCGCCGCGCCAGCCGTAGATGGACTGGTCGGGATCCCCCACCACCATGATTTTGCAGTTCTCGCCCACGAGGTAACGCAACAACAGGTACTGAGGCTTGTTCACGTCCTGATACTCGTCCACCATGAGCCATCCGATTCGCTTCTGTTCCCGCGATCGCAACGCGGCGTCCGCCGTCAGCAGCTGGAGCGGGAGGATCATCAGGTCGTCGAAATCGACCGCGTTGCGCTCGCGCAGGAGCTTCTCATATTGCCGGAAGGCGTCGAGGTAAAGCCCCTCCAGAATAAATTTCCTCGGCCCCGGACTCCAGGCGGTTTTTTCCCTGGAGATGGCGTCCAGCACCGAGGCGGGCTCGATATCTTTGGTATTGACCCCCGCCCCGTCCAGTATCTGCTTCACCAGCGCGCGGCTGTCCCCCCGGTCGAACACGGCGAACCCCGGTCGAATCTGAGCCAGTTTTTCCGCCTCTTCCCGGTTGCG